>RECN01000171.1 GCA_007694005.1 Spirochaetaceae bacterium | reverse complement strand
CCGATCTGGCTCAGGTTGCTGACGAACTGCTGCAGCGCGTCGATGACACCGGGTTCGGGCAGAATTATCTCCATACCCTGATCCGCGCCGAGAAACGCGATGAGCTCTGGCATGTACCTCGCGGTGAGCGGAGACAGAATGCCGAAAAACACCCCCATGACGACGGCGATCAGCAGCTGGGAGTTCCGCATCTGCTCCCGCAGATCCTTTTGTACGAGAATGAACAGTCCAGCCATTATGCTGCCTCCTTCATGAGATGCATGAACAGGTCTTCAAGACTCGCCCGCTGTGGTACCGCTGAAACGAGCGTGATACCGAGGCGCTGCAGGTGTGCCATAAGCGCATACTGATGCTGTTCCCAGTATGAAAGGTCTACCAGGACATCGCTGCCATCCTGCCTCGAAAGCGCGTCAGGTTCATCCGCGACTGCCGCAGCGAGCAGGCCAGCGCCTTCGGCCGTCGAACACGTCAGCGCCATCTGTGCGGGTGCATAGGCCTGCATGAGCGCTTCCCGCTGCCCGCTCGCGACGATACGACCCTGCCGCATCACGGCAATGTGACTGCATACCCGTTCGACATCAGCGAGAATATGCGTAGACATGAGCACGGTCGCTTCCCGTGCAATATCGGAAATGAGCGACAGCACCTCACGGCGGCCGACCGGGTCGAGCGCGGAAACCGGCTCGTCGAGAAGCACGACTGAGGGTTTGTGCATGATCGCCTGGGCAATGCCGAGACGCTGCTGCATGCCGCCGGAGTATCCCTCAATCTTCCGGTCACCGGCGTGGTCGAGGCCGGTCTGGACAAGCAGTTCCTGTGCCCGGGCGGCGGCGTCTGATGCGTTCATTCCGAACAGGCGCCCGCTCATGATCAGAAGCTCGCGGCCGGTAAGCCATCCGTAATACTTCGGTTCCTGCGCGAGATACCCGATGTGAGCCTGATGTTCGGTGTTCCGGGCGGTGACTTGTACACCGGACACTTCGCAGGTTCCTTCATCAGCCTGAAGCAGTCCGGCCATGATCCGGATTGCCGTAGTCTTCCCCGCTCCATTGGGACCAAGGAACCCGTACACACAACGCTCCGGGACGTCGAGACTCAGGGAGTCCAGTGCCTGCACCTCACCGAATCGTTTCCGCAGATTGCTGCAGCCGATTACCGGTGTCATGAATGACGCCCCTTAACCAGATATACAATCGGTCCGATCGTGCTGATGAACAGAAATACAAGGAGCCAGATCGTGCGCTCCTGAACACCAAAGGTTTCCCGCTTTCGCCAGTCAAGATAACAGATGAGCTTCAGACCAAGCTCAATGATCACCAGGGGAATCAATGCTGCGAGTAATGTTGCATCCATGTCGTGTCCTCCTGTGTGTAAGGATCGTGGACGCGAGCGGATCGGTCGAGAGGGAAAAAACACTGAATTGATGGTCGAAGCGTATTGCGTAGTTCTACTGAAAGCGCCGTCAGCTGTATCGACGGACGGTGTTGAGCAGTTCCACCCGGTTACCGACCTCGCATTTGCGATAGATGCGGTAGAGATGACTTTCGGCTGTTCGGGGGCTGATACCCAGTTCGCCGGCGATTTCTTTCTGGCTGCGTCCGGAGAGAATCAGTGCAACGATCTGTGTCTCACGAGGCGATATCCCGTATCGACGGATAAACCCATCGGGTACATCTTCGTTGGACGCAGGAGCGAAGTAGCGCACGTATACACCGATGTCGTTGATGCTCCACAGAAGTATGAAAAGGCCTCCCAGGGTGAGAGTCGCCTCAAGCGATCCAAGCGGCTCCCATACCATGGCAACGGGATACGAAAGACCAAACAGAATGAAGATGATTCCATGGAGCCAGAGAAACGACCGGTACTCCGGCTCAAGGTACCGGCTTCGAAGCACGAACAGACTCCCCACACCGAGTGAACCGTTGAACACCATGCTGAACAGGCCCAGTCCGATTCCACTTTCGCGGCTCAAGAGCGTCAGCGCGATGGCAACGGTTAAGAGCGGTCCTGCAAGAAGCAGCCACCAGATCGTGCGGGACATGGATCTGAGCGCGAGTCCGAGCAGAAAAGCCGGTCCCAGATAGGCGATGATCACAGAAATTCCGAAGCGGATATTGCTGAGCAGAATCAGATGCTGTACCTGCGGCTGATCCATGATGCGATAGAAAAAGAAGAAAAATGTCTGCGATAACAACCAGAGAATGTTCAGTATGACGAACGCGAAATACAGGCGTTCCCGCAAAGCCTGTTTTCTCCGCAGGCGGAGATACGCAAGCCCGAGCGTGCCGAACATGAACGTAAATGCGAAAAAGTTCAGCCAGAAAACCAGTATGGAAACCACGCCTGATCCTACGCTTCCATCATCGGTGGAAGAATGCGCACGCTATGAAGTACGGACTCAAACTGTGGAAGAAATTCATCCGCGCACTCGACTCGAGTCGCCGCGTTCACGACATACATCCGGTATCGATCCGCCTGTATCAGCGCCTGCATCTGTGTGAAGCGCAGCCCGGGTTCGGCGTCCCACTCGAACCACAGAACATCAGCCGTGCAGAGGCTTGAAAGCATGAAGCGATCGTGGCGATTGAGCGTGAATCCGTCAAACTGCGCGCGGGTGTTTTCCAGGCGTCCTTCGCAGAAACGGTCAAACCATTCCTCACCGTATCCTTCGGGTTCACCGCAGGTAATGCTGAGTGTCGGCCGGTATCCGTCAAGTTCAGGCTGTGGGGCTGCGAAGTACCGCATGCCTATCGTGGTCGAGACCCGTTCTTCAGTCGCCACACTGTCTATGCGCGTCGCATCCCAGGCGTCCGGAATATTCGCAGATACCAGAAGCTCGACCCCGGGATCATCCGGGAGGACAAAACGCAAGGTGCGAAGCGCGTGCTCGAACGCGGCGGCATAGTGCTCCGCGTCCTCGGCGAAGGCAAGACACACAACGGAAAACAGCACATTCCCGACCTGTGCGCAGCACTCGGTCCGCACCACATCCGCCTCGATCTCGGGCTGGTGGTAGCGCACCTGCTGGGTTGCCGCCGGATAGCCGTCTATTTCGAGCGGTTCCGGCGTCACCGCAGTGCCAGCTGCAAGCTGCGCCGACTGTTCGAGCATCTGCAGGTGTGCCGCCTCGACACCGTCTGCGACCCCGGTTGCCTTCACGAGAACGCGGGCGCCGGGCTCATCATCCTCATCCAGATCGTCGGCGTAGATTACCGAGGAGGTATCCTCGTCGAACGACTCTTCTTCAAATCCTATCGGAAGCTCGATCGAGACTCGTGTCGTCCAGCTGAAGTGATGTATGCGGTCGGGAAATGCACTCATAGGGCGTAGTCTACACCCACAGGGCGCTCACCGGAATACCAGGATACTCGTGGCCGATACTCATTGCGAGTCGTGCCGGATCGGTGAAGTGTACGGCCGACAGCCCCGCCGCACGGGCACCGTCGACGTTATGCGGAAGGTCATCGAGAAAGAGGATGCGTTCAGGCGCAACGCCGGCCTGGCTGACCGCTTCGTCGAAGATGCGCCGGTCGGGTTTGTTTGCCCCGACCCGACCGGAAACGACGAGTGCGTCCATGTGCTTCATCCATGCAGCGGGCTCAAGCGCCATGTCGAAGGTCGCAACGGCCATGTTTGAGATAAGCATGAGGCGGTAGCCCGCAGCTTTGAGTTCCTGCATCCAGCCGACTATCTGCGGCCGTACGCGTATCCAGCCGGTTGCGTCGAGGATCAGCAGCCGGTCGATGATGCCGTCGATATCGGCCGGCGGCTGGTCGACCGCGTCGTGTATGACCAGACGCCAGTACTCCGCCGCATCGTGCTCTCCGGAGTCGTATCCCCCGCGGTGCTCCCAGAGCGCGTGCACAAAACGCCCGTGCGGCGCACCGACGACGTGCGACATCTGCTGGGTGATCTCCGGGCTTATAAACTCGGCGATCACCCCTCCGTAGTCGAAGGCTATGACTTCAACGCGTTCGACTGACATCTTCCACCAGCAAGGTAAAGTCTCCGATGGGATCACGGCGCCAGCCGCGTGCGATTATGCGCATAGTACCGTCAGTCCGTGGTGTTGTCCGGAGTCGCGCATCAAAGCCGTCGCCACCGTCGTCGTTAAACTCGCGCGTACCATCGGGGTGGAACACCACAACGTAGGCGTCAAAGTCATCCGACATGACATCGACCTGATAGGTCACTCCCCCGCGTACCGAAACCTCGTACTCGACCCCGGTATAGCCCTCGTACTGGGCGGAACTGGAGTCGATGGTCCCCTCGTGCCGTCCCGGTCGTATTGAGATCGCCGGAACGGTGGTCATCTGTATAGGCTGTAGGTCGAGCGTGTAGTCGCCGACCGGTTCGCGATGCCAGCTACGGGCAAAGACGCGCATGACGCCGTTGCCACGGACCGTCGTACGAAGCTGGGCGTCAAGGCCGAATCCGCCGTCATCATCAAACTCGCGGGTGCCGTCCGGATGCAGGATGACCACGTAGGCGTCGAAGTCGTCTGACATGACGTCAATCTGAAGCCCTTGACCATCCCGCACCTGCAGATGGTATTCGTCGGCCCGGTAATCCTCATGATAGCCTGAGCCCGCGCCAAGCGTCCCGAAATGGGTCCCGAGGTCGATCTCCTGTATCCCGGCTGCGCCGCCACCGGCTGACGCTACCTCGAGCAGATAGTTTCCCACCGGATCACTCCGCCACCCGCGAGCAATGACCCGCATGTCGCCGCTGGTCGCCGGTGTCACCACGATGCGGGCGTTCAGCCCATCGCCCCCGTCGTCGTTGAACTCCCGTGTGCCGTCCGGGTGGTACACGACCACGTAGGCGTCGAAGTCTTCCGACATCACATCAATCTGATACGAACTGTCTGCTTCTACCCGGATGAGATACTCCTGACCACGATGGCCGTCAAACTCGTTGAGCCCCTCGTGCATATATCCGAAGATCATTCCCGGTTCGACCCGGATAGCCTGCTGCGCAAAAACGAGCGTCGCGGTGAGTATCAGCAGCACCGCTATGGATAATTTCTTTTTCATTATTGTCCCCCCATACTGTTCGACCATACCTATTCTATACCGGTACGAGATATAATTCTCCGATAAAACCATGAAGATATACCCGATTTTTTTCCTGATGATGATGATTGTCCCCTCGGCGGTGCAGGCCGAGTGGCAGGAACTCTCAACCCCGCGCTTCCGCATTATTTTCGAAGAAACAGACCGCTACACCGCCGAGCGCGTCGCGGAAATGGCGGACCGCGTGTTTGAAACGACCACCAGCCTCATGAACTACGAACCGCGGGAACGCATTCCCGTCGTTCTGTACGGGTATACCGCCGAGGCGAACGGCTTCTTTACGAGCTACCCGCCGCATATTGCGCTCTTTGTCGCAAGCCCCACCGGCCCCTGGCTCGGCGCCCGCGGCGACTGGATAGAGACGCTGTTTGTGCACGAGCTTGTGCACTACCTGCACCTGACGCAGCCCATAGGCTTTTTCGGCAGCGTACGGCCGATCATCGGTCCGGCTGCTCCATCACCGAGTCTGATCTTCATGCCGGGATGGGCGCTTGAAGGACCAACCGTCTACGCGGAGACTGCCCTTGCTCCCGGCGGCCGCGGAGAGAACCCCTTTTTCGAGATTCAACACGCGGCTCCCGTGCTTGAGGGCAGGATGTACAGCTACGACCAGGCCGGCGTCAGTTCGCCCTTCGCACCGGGCGGTCGTTTCTACGCTTCGGGCTATCTGATCGTTGATCACATGTTGCGCGATTACGGAGATGATGCATTCAACGAACTGAACCGCCACTTCCAGCGCTGGCCCTTTTTCGGCATGCGACGGGCAGTACGCAGGACCACCGGGCTTCCCGCCCATGAGCTCTGGGACAACGTCGTCGCCGAACTCGAAGACCGATGGGCCTACCGGCAGGAGCTACCTCTCGGCGAGACGGTAACCCCCGCGGGGCCGGGTAACTGGCAGCTGCCGGTGGCGACAGACCGCGGGTTTGTCACATACGCCTCGGGGGCGTACCAGGTTCCCGGGCTGTATGTGGCGGGT
>RECN01000169.1 GCA_007694005.1 Spirochaetaceae bacterium | reverse complement strand
TGGGGTATTCGTAGGCTAACGGAAACATCCCGCCTCTGAGCATCGATGCAATTTTGTATGAATCAATCTTGTCAGTCTTCGTCTTGCCACCGTGAATGGCTTTCATGTAAAGAGCGTGCCCGAGAGCAAAGGGAATACATTGTCCCCGGCAGAAGTCCGAAAGCCAATACCAGGTGAATATGCACTCAACGCCGATGACGATGTCCGGGCCAAAGTGTCTCAGAATGCGCTCCAGCCGAGCTGGCTCAGTCGGCATATTCTTGTGAAAGACCGTCTCTCCGGTCGAATCGAGAATACATACATACATTTGTCTTGCATGTAGATCGATACCCACGTAGAATTTGTGCTGTTCGCTATAGAACCTCATGAGGGCCTCCTAAAAAGATCTTAGGCGACCAGTTGCTTCTGGCCGACCTATATAAATTATGAGACAGGTTCCACGGAACCGGAGCTCCGGGGGCCTTAATGAGTATCAAACACTTCGAGCTGATTCGCCTATTGTCATGTTCTTGTATTCGCAAGTGCCCGCGCCAATTTTGGCTCAAAGCTCAAGCGTATGTACCTTTCTGATCATGATTCGAGCTGGATGACTAGTGATTGGGAAGGCTTTGTTAAATTATGCTTGAAAGAATACTCATAGTTAAGGATTTGGCCTACTTCATGATGCGGATGCCTAAAGAAGGCAACTCTTGTTTACGCTGACAACGGAGTTGACAAATCAACTCCTGCATCCATCTTTCGGTCTTGTGCTTCAAATGATCCAGATTTGATACGACGCCGAAAGATGATAGATGGAAACTGACAACCCGAAGTTCTTCTTCAATTCTCGAATGGGACGCAGTCCTATTTCACCATTAAAGATTTTCTCCAGAAGTCACCCCAACCTCTCAACCTCTCAACCTCAAACACATGATATTTATTTTGTATGGGAAGAATTCAGAATCTTCATTTCACGGATATGAAAGCACAGCTGCACGGTTTATTGGTGATTCCAGAAGACAGAAAACAACAGAGGGGACAAACTTGGATAGTCGTATTTAGACCGAGTAACCATTCATTTCAGTACCCATAAATAATCCAATATTCTTTGACGTCAATAAAACGTCAACAAATACAGCTTCCCGGTAATTCCGTTAACTACCACCAAAGGGAAGCTAATTCTCCTAACTACCTTTACAGTATGACTTTAGTCCCCTATACTTCCACCTACTACAGGTAACTTCTGTATATGTCATGCTAACAGAGAATTCTCATAATCCATTGGTCGTAGGTTCAAGTCCTACTGGGCCCATAAAGGAAGCCACCCTCACGGGTGGCTTTTTTTATGGGAGGGCCCCAGTAGGACTTGAACCAAGTAGCGGGCGTACCGCAACGAAGTGAGGAACGCTCCGCAAGCGGCCCGAGCGGATGCGAGGGAGCATCGCCATGGATGGCGATGCAGCGAACGCGGCGGGCTGCAGGACGTGCGCAGGAGGCGCTCGTCCGAAAGCCAAGTCCTACTGGGCCCATACAGCGGGCGTACCGCAACGACAGTGAGGAACGCCCGCAACCGGCGAGCGAAGCGAGACGGCCAAGCCACCCTCACGGGTGGCTTTTTTTTATGGGAGGGCCCCAGTAGGACTTGAAGCGCAGCCTCGGCCAGTTTGACCTCTACAATCTGTGTCAGTAGCTTTTTAGTAGAACCCGATCTGCGAGGAGGCAGACTATGACACCATTTGGCCAGCACACCGGAGGCGGCGATGCTATTCCGTCGCTATACATGGGCAAGCTTTCTGTTCAGAAGAAGGCCTGGGGCGATGACGACAAAGAGCAAGCCATAACGACCATACTCGATGCCATCAAGCAGGATCCGATCATCGAGAGTTCATCGAACATCAGCGTGACATTCGATGATGCGGAAAAGAAAGAACTACACGTCATCGGCAAGGTCACGGGGCCGGGTTCAAAATCCCGCCTGCGCGAAATTCTCGAGCAGAATACTCCTTCCGACGTCGAGATACACGACGAGACGGTTGTCGGCTGACGACGTTTCCCGGTCCCCGTGATAGCCTTAACGCGTCGGCCCGAAACCAGCCTTCAGTGAGGACTATCATGAACATTGCGAGACGAAGCCTGGCGTTGAGCCTCCTGACCGCCCTTCTTATTCTGACCACCGCTGCGTGTATCAGTCATGAACAACGCGATGCGGAGGCCCTTGCCCCACCGCCTTCTGATGCACCGTATCGGAACCCGAACCTGTCCACAGACGCACGCGTCGAAGATCTGCTCGGGCGTATGACGCTTGAGGAGAAACTGGGTCAGATGACTCAGGTCGACATCGGCTATCTCTCCGACCCACGTGATGTCGGAAGATATCTGCTCGGTTCGGTGCTGAGTGGCGGAAACTCAAATCCTGCGGATAACTCTCCGGACGGCTGGGCCGACCTGTACGACGACCTGCAGCAGCAGGCGCTCGGCACCCGACTCGGCATCCCGATTCTCTACGGAATCGATGCGGTACACGGGCACAATAATCTGCAGGATGCAACCGTGTTCCCGCACAATATCGGTCTCGGTGCAACGCGCAACCCGGAACTCGTCGAACGTATTGCGAGAGCAACAGCTCTTGAGATGGCCGGAACCGGCATGCGCTGGAACTTCGGACCGGCGATAGGCGTCCCGCGGGATACGCGATGGGGGCGGACCTACGAGGGCTTTTCGGAGAACCCGCAGCTCGTCGGAGACCTCGGCGCCGCTGCGATTCGGGGCTACCAGACCGGGGCTTCCACCGAAAGCGCCTGGGTGCTGGCAACTCCGAAACACTGGGTCGGAGACGGCGGCACCGAGGGCGGCATCGATCAGGGAGACACCGCACTCCCACTCGCGGAGCTCGTTGAGCTTCACGGATCGCCGTACCGGCCAGCCATAGCCGCCGGAGCCAGGGTTATCATGGCGAGCTATAACAGCTGGAACGGAGAAAAGGTTCACGGCAGCCGGAGCCTCCTGACAGACGTGCTCAGGGATGAGTTCGGCTTCAACGGCATGATCCTGAGCGACTGGGGAGCGATATACCAGCTGCCGGGAAGCGAATCCGAACAGACCCTGCAGGCCATCGACGCCGGCATAGACATGAACATGGTTCCTGATGACTACCGCTCGTTCATTTCCACAATGAGAACACTCGTTGAGACCGGAGCGCTGTCCGCAGAGCGGATAGACGATGCGGTCCGTCGCATACTGACCATCAAGTTCGACATGGGCCTTTTTGAAGAACCGTTTGCAGACCGGTCGCATCAGGCGACGATCCGGTCCGACGAACACCTCGAGCTCGGCCGACAGGCGGTGCGTGAGTCGCTCGTTCTCCTGCGAAACGAAAACGAGACGCTACCCATACGCGAGGACATTGGCCATATCCACGTGACCGGCCGCTTCGCCGATGACATCGGAGCACAGGCCGGAGGGTGGACGATAGACTGGCAGGGCGTACGGGGGAACGTAATCGCAGGAAGCAGCATACGACAGGCCATTACCAACGCTGCGCCCGACGGTACGGAGGTGAGCTTTGCCGGCTCCACAGCTGATGGCGCGGACACACGGGAACACGCCGATCTGATCGTCGCGGTCATAGGCGAGGCGCCATACGCCGAGTTCGAAGGCGATCGGAACAACCTCAACCTCCATCCAACCGACCGGGCCTTACTCGAGGCGGTATCGGACGGAGAGACGCCAGTCGTTGTCGTTCTACTCAGCGGACGCCCGCTCGTTCTTACCGATCAGCTGCCGATGATGGACGCCCTTGTCGCAGCGTGGCTGCCCGGGAGCGAGGGCGACGGTGTTGCCGATGTACTGTTCGGCACAGCTGCTCCGTCCGGACGTCTGCCGATTACCTGGCCGCGAAGCAACGACCAGATCCCTATACAGCGCGACGGGGACCGCGGTGGGCTGTGGAGCCGGGACGATGCCCGTGCGGCAGGGTACGGAGTAAGCGAGGCTTCGGACTCTTCTCTAAGCCCGGATGAGCTCGCAGCGCTGCCGCTTTTCCCGTACGGTTTTGGCCTCGGGTACGAGCCCGGCGACAAATAGTAGGACGGCGATTACAACAGGCAGAAAGGGGCGGGTGTGAGTAGATCCATGGTCGACGAGTTCGGTTACATTCAGAACGAAGTCGCCATTGAGAATGTCACCGAGACCTTCAGGCCGCTTCTCGACGATGCGGTCAACCGGATATCACGTCTTCTCGGCCCCGAGATGTCCGGGCTGTACCTTTACGGGAGTGTCGGAACCGGACGCGCCGTAGCGGGCCGGTCGGACATTGACCTTCTGGTCGTGCTGCTCGCCGAACCGGCCCCCCCGCGATGCAATGCAATCGCTGATGTTGCACGGCAGCTCGAAGGGCATCACCCTAAAGTCGTGAGAAGCGTCGAGATCGCCACCACGTGGCTCGACCAGGTTCTCACGAGCAGAGAGTCACTCGGGTACAAGGTGTTCATTAAGCACTTCTGTGTCTGCATCGCCGGTGACGACCTCTCCCCGGAACTGCCTCACGTACCTCCGTCGCCGACCGTCTGTTCCGCGCTTAACGGCGACGCCCCGGAAGTTCTATCGGAGTTATGGACTCGCTTCGACCGAACATACGACGAGCACGAACGCCGGCGGCTCGGAGGTGCTATTGCACGAAAAATCCTCCGCACGCTCATGTCGGTCATCGCCGCTGAAACCGAACTCTGGGCAACCGGCCGGGCCGACATCGCCTCGTTCATCATCATCTCATATCCTGATCTCGTTCCAGATGTCGAGTTTCTCCTCCACGCCGCTGAAGAGCAGGAACTCGCACTAGCCGGATCAGTCCAACAACTGAGGCGCATCAGCTCCTTCACCGCCGGCGAGGCCCGACGAGTACTTCGTGACCCGTTCTGACGCGTTCGTATTCCCACGCGCACACACATCGTGCCGAGAGGGTATATACTCTTAACACCATGGAAACATTCGACAAAAACGAAATTCTTGAACGCATGCGTTCAGGCGATTCCCCGGACGAAAACATGACCGTGAGCCTTAAAGCACTCTGGCACGACAGGCTCGGGAACTGGGAAACCGCACACGACCTGTCGCAACAGATCGCCGACCCCGCCGGTGCCCGTATACACGCGTATCTCCATCGCGTCGAGGGCGATATACCCAATGCCCGATACTGGTACGGTCGTTCCGGAGAAGAACTACCCGAACTGAGTCTGGAAGAGGAATGGGACGAGTTGCTCGAGCGGGCTCTCAACGGCACGATCTGAATATAGACACGTTGACCGCTTCTCTCCTATGGTACGGCTGCCATGGACTTTAACTGGACATTCTTTATCGATATCGGACTGGTATCAGTGGCGCTCCTCAGTGCTACCTACCTTCGCACCCGCATACGCTTCCTCCAGAAATACCTGATTCCCAATGCGATCACTGCCGGATTCCTGCTGCTCCCGCTGTACAACTACGCTGCCCCACACCTCGAGCTGAGCGCGGACAATCTCGGTGAACTCGTCTATCACCTCATGAGTATTTCGTTTATCGCTATTACCCTTCGCGCTTCGGAGTCTACGAAGACACGAGGCACCCGAGGGATCTCGGGTACGACAGTCAGCGTCGTATTCCAGTACGGTGCGCAGGGATTTCTGGGACTCCTGCTGACCTGGGCGCTCATGAACACCATTATGCCGGACCTGTTTCCCGCCTTTGGGTTCTTTGTTCCGCTGGGGTTCGCCTTGGGTCCCGGTCAGGCCTTTGCAATCGGCCGTGGCTGGGAGATCTTCGGTTTTGTCGGGGCCGGGTCTGTCGGGCTTACCTTTGCCGCAATTGGATTTCTGCTCGCGAGTTTCGGCGGCGTATTCATGGTGAACTACGGATACCGGAAGGGCTGGGCTGATAGGGACACGGCGAAGGCAACCGAGCGCCCCGATCACCGTAAAGGTTTCTACTCGCGCACCGAGGACCGCCCGGTCGGATCACGACTGACCTCGGTATCCGAGGCGATCGACACCATGAGTCTCAACATCGGGATGATCTTCGCGACCTACCTCTTGAGCTACCTCTTCCTGCGCGGAATCACG
>RECN01000197.1 GCA_007694005.1 Spirochaetaceae bacterium | reverse complement strand
CCTTACATCAACCTTACAAACGATCGAAGCGCCCGTTTCATCCTTGCCGATGGAGCGGGCGCCTGCCTATCTTCTGGTGTATGAAGAAATTAATCACAATGCTTGTAGTGCTCAGCATGACGGCGGCGGTCGCCGGTTTTGCATCACCGCATCACGGTCACGGAGGTCCCGGCAGTGACCGGTACTTCTCGGACCTCGTCGCAGAAGAGCTTGAAGCGTTTGCATCGCAGGCTTCAGGCACCGAGATCGGCGATCTGACGGTATCGGATCTGACCGAACTCATAGGCGTGTTGAGCGTGCGCGAACAGGAAGCAGCGTACGTGCGCTCTCTGAGATTCAGCTCATTCGTGATGCCCGGGTTCGGACAGTTCCGCGGGGGCGATGCGCTCGCCGGTTCGCTGTTTCTCTTCGGTAACGTCGGGCTGTCTGTCGGCACGGCCTGGGGTGCATACGCGCTGCTTCCGGAATCGGTGCAGCTTCGTAAGGGCGGCAGCACCGGCCTTGACTACTGGAACGATTCGCGGAGCGACATAGACGCGGCCTGGGGGGACTTGAGTTTCTCGGATCTCGCGCCAAGCCTGGGGGTCGTTCTCGGCGGAAGCGTGCTCGATCTGATCTGGCGCTCCTGGAGTGCATCAAACGCCTCCGATCTCGCTCACGAAAACATCGAGTCGGGAGCGGTCGTATTCGAGCCTCAGCCGTTCACCTTCATTGGCGACCGCATGGGACTCGGAATGCGCATGCGGTACTGATCCCGCCCCCTCGATATTAATCGCTCATACACGCTACACTGTGCGTGTATGAGCAGTAATACACCGTTTCTTTCTACAAACAGACACCCGGATGTCGCTCCGTTCATGGATTCCGCCGAGGTTTTTTCGCTCCTTCGCGAAACCTCGCGCACCTTTTCTCTGTCCATAGAGGGGCTTCCCGCGTCGCTCAAAGACGAGATCGCCGTCTCCTACCTGCTGTTTCGTGTATCCGACTATCTTGAAGATCACGAAACCATTTCTCCGAAACGCAAAATCGCGCTCCTTGAGCGCTGGGACGAGGTATTAGAGGACGAGGCGGAGCTGAAGAGCTTTCTGAACGAGCTTGATACCATTCCTCACCGCCCGAACGACCCGGAAGCAGAGGTTGCCTACCGGAGCGGTTCCCTGCTCATGGCTCTGAAGTCTTTTCCGCAGAACGCGACGCAGACCATACACAAACGTGTACGCGAAACGACCCGCGGCATGGCGAAATGGCAGGCCAAAGGACCACGTGTCGAAGACGAAGCGGAAATGGACGATTACATGCACTACGTGGCGGGGATCGTCGGCTATCTCGTGACCGATCTGTTTGCCCAGCACTCGAGGGGCGTTGCCCGCAGACGTGATACGCTCATGCCTCTCGCGAGGGAGTTCGGACTGGCTCTACAGACCGTCAATATTCTGCGCGGCCTTCGCAAGGACTACGACCGCGGCTGGATCTTCGTTCCCCGGACCTTCTGCTCAAGCCACGGTCTGACCCCGTCCGAGCTGTTCAGTCCGGATGCCCGCGAACGTGCGCTTCATGTCGTCGAAGAACTCGTCGAAAAAGCAGAACGTCACCTCATGTCCGGGGTCGCGTATATACGACTCATTCCCCGTCACCTGCACCGGCTCCGACTCGCCTGTATGTGGCCGCTACTCTTTGCCGCAAAGACCGTTGCCGTATCGCGGAATAATCCGCTGGTTCTCAGTGGCGAGGTCAAGATAGGCCGTGACGCGGTAAAGAAGATCATGCGTGACAGCGCGATCTGGGGCTGGTCGAACGCCTGGCTCAGCTCGTATACCCGGAAACTTCTTACATCGTCGACAATATAACGTACTGACATCTTTTCTATTCGAAATATTTTTACTCAAACACCTTGACCCGCAGGGAACGCAGCAATAGGCTTATCTACTCACTGACAGACAACTTCGTGTGTCCTGTACGCGTGCGCGCCGGTCGGTACGTCAGTCGACTCAAACGAATTTCAGGAGTATTCCAGGTGATAGACGGTTCGCAGCAACTACTTTCCACGCTCACGTCGCTTGGATGCCGTACGCTGTACGGCATACCGGGCATACACAATCTCGATATCTACGACCGGCTGATCCTACACCCTGAGATATCTCACGTTACGGCCCGCAACGAGGCTGGCGCCGCGTTTATGGCGCTCGGTCACGGCCGCACAACCGGCGTCCCCGGTGTTGCGCTCGTCATTACCGGCCCGGGGCTGACCAACGCCTCGACAGCGATGGCACAGGCACTGCACGACTCGGTTCCCATGCTGGTGATCTCCACGCAGCTCCCCCGCCGGGGCGTGGACAAAGACCGGGGGGATCTGCACGAACTCCGCGATTCTACCCGCCTCGGGGCGAGTCTTGCGAAGGAAAGCCGCCGCATTCCGGATGCCGCGCACATCGACGCCTATCTGCGCGCGGCCTGGTCGCTCGCTACGTCCGGCAGGCCGGGTCCGGTGCACCTTGAAGTACCGCTTGATCTGCTTACTCCAAATCCTGCCACAGAGCACGAAGGCGCAATCGCAGAAGTAATCAAAACGCTTGAATCCGCGCAGTCGATCGGGATCGTGGCAGGCGGAGGGGCAACCGGAGCCGCAGACGAACTTCAGACCCTGGCCGAGGCGCTGTCGGCACCGGTTGTGTCAACGGCTGCCGGTAAGGGTGTTCTTCCCGACGACCACCCGCTCTCACTCGGCGGCAGACTGCACATGAAAGCGGTACGGGAGTGGCTTGCTACCTGCGACGTGGTCCTCGGTGTCGGCACACAGCTTTCGTCAACGGATCTGTGGTATGAGCCCTTTGTCGTCGGTGGGCAGTATATCGCCATCAATCTCGATCCTGCACATTTTGATGTCGCACGGAAGGCTGACCTCGCTATCTGCGGGGACTGCGCACGCGTCATGTCTGAACTCACCACCAGGCTCGCGGACAGGCAGAAAGCGCCCCGCGAAGAGCTCGTGAACGGACTCATTTCAGCGTCTGACGAAGCCCGGAGTGAAACCTACGGCCTTTCGAGTTCAGCACTTGCACGGATAAGCACGATGCTCGCAGGCATACGCGCTGCGCTTCCTCGCGACGGCGTTCTGGTGACCGACATGACCACAGCCGCATACGTAGGACTGAGCGAATACCCCACCTACAGCCCGGCGAGCTACCTGCACCCGGTCGGCTACGGCACCCTCGGGTACGCCCTGCCGACGGCCATAGGTGCGAAGGCAGCGCGCCCCGACCTTCCGGTCGTCGCCCTCGCCGGCGACGGCGGGTTCCAGTTTACCTCAGGAGAGTTCGCCGCCGCCTGTGACGCACGCATGGGTCTTCCGGTCGTGATTTACAACGACGGAGGCTACGGGGAGATACGGCGAACAGAGGATGCACGGCACCCCGGGAACCGCATCGCAGTGGATATCAGCGGGCCTGATTTCTGCACCTTCGCGCAGAGCTACGGAGCGGACGGCCACAGGGCGGACGATCCTGCAACGGTGGAAGCGCTCGTCCGGGACGCGCTCACAAAAGACTACCCGACGATCATCGAAGTTCGGGCTCCCCGGGATACCGGCACAGGAAATGAATCATGAGCGTACCGGGAATACGGGACGAGATCCTGAAAGCACAGGCCTATGTGGCCGGAAAGACCATAGAAGAGGTCAAGCGCGACTACGGCCTGACTGAGGTCATCAAACTCGGCTCCAACGAAAACCCCTACGCGCCGTTTCCCGCAGCACGACAGGCGATGATAGACGAGATCGAGCGCATCAACGAGTACCCGGATGCGTCCTTCCGCGACCTTCGGGCAATGATAGGCAGCCGCTTCGGACGGGACGCCGCATCGGTGGCCATAGGACACGGAGCAGGCGGTATTCTAGAAACGCTTGCAGCCACCTTCCTGCGCAGCGGCGACGAGGTGATCCTTCCCACGCAGAGCTACGGACTCTACCGGGAGATCTCTAAGGTGGCCGGAGCAGTGGTGCGCGAAGCAGCCCTGAACGAGCACTACACGATAGACCCCGATGCGATGCGCGAAGCAATCACCGATCGGACGAAGCTTATATGGCTGTGTAATCCAAACAACCCCACGGGTACGATCATCGACGTCGCCGCCTACGAACGCCTGCGCGACGCGCTGCCGGCTCATGCATGGCTTGTCGTCGACGAAGCCTACGCGGAGTTCGCCGCCGAAGATGACCTGCCGGCGACCGCCCGCGATCTGGACACACACAACGTGGTCATTGTGAGGACCTTCTCCAAGGCATACGGTCTCGCGGGAGGTCGCATCGGTTACGCGCTTGCGCGACCAGAGCTCATTACGGTGATCGATACCGTTTCAGAGCCCTTCAATGCCAATCGCATCGGCATCGCCGGTGCGCGAGCATGCCTGTCCGACGACCGTGAGGTAATACAGTCAGCGCTTGCACGAATCTGTGCATCGCGCACGTACCTCGAGGATGCGCTCGCGCGTCGCGGGCTTACCGTGACGCCGACCCACACCAACTTCGTTTTTTTTGAGAGCAGCGTCGACGCCGACACCCTCGCCGATCTCATGCTCAGGAACGGGGTCATCGTCAGATCCGCGGCCGCCTGGGGCTATCCGAAGCACACACGCGTGACGATAGGCACGGAAGATGAAAATGAAACATTTCTTCAGACACTCGACAATGCCCTGGCGCAGCTGGCGAAGGAGTAGGCATGGTTGATTTTGAGTCAGTCACAAAACAGTATCCCGACGGAACCCTTGCCGTAGACAATCTGAACCTGACTATAGAGAAAGGCAAGATTGTCGTCCTCATAGGTCCGAGCGGATGCGGGAAGACCACCAGCCTGAAGATGGTGAACCGGCTCGAGGAACCAACCCGGGGTGTCATACGCATGGCCGGACAGAACCTCCTGAAAATGAATCCGGTCGACCTCAGACGCAACATCGGTTACGTCATTCAGGACACCGGACTTATGCCGCACCTGACGGTAACCGAAAACATCGCTACTGTGCCCAATCTGCTGCGCTGGAAAAAGGACCGTGTTAAGGCGCGCGTAGAGGAGCTCCTGCACATGGCGGGGCTTGATCCGAAACTCTACCGCTACCGTCTGCCGGCACAGATGTCGGGCGGACAGCGGCAGCGCATAGGTGTGCTTCGCGCGCTCGCTGCCGAACCCGAGGTTGTGCTCATGGACGAGCCCTTCGGGGCCCTGGATCCCATTACCCGGGATCGGCTGCAGGGTGAGCTCAAGGAAATACAGAATACCCTGCAGCGAACAATCATTTTTGTGACACACGATATTGACGAAGCGTTAAAGCTCGGTGATCAGATCGTGCTCATGCGTGACGGGCGTGTCGAGCAGATCGGCTCCCCGGAAGATTTGCAGCAGAACCCGGCAAACGCCTTTGTGGAGAGTTTCATAGGCGAGGACAGACTCGCCCAGATTACCCCGGAGGCCGGCATAGACGCCCTTGTGGAAGACGCGCCGCTGATCCTGAAAGCGTCAAGTGGACCGGAGAAGGCCCTCGAGCGCATGGAGCGCGTCGGGCGTGAGACGGCGCAGGTCGTCGGCGAAGACGGACTCTGGAAGGGCATGGTCTGGCTCAACGACATCAAGAACGCTGAGCGCTACGGGAAACCAATCGCATCGACCTATCGCACGAAACGAAAACTGAGCATCAAGGACGCGCGAATCAGGGAGGCGGCAACACTGCTCGCGGCATCGAGCGAGCCCATCCCTGTCGTGGACGCGGACGGCCGGCTGCGCGGGATCGTAACCGATGCAGGTTTCGCACGCATGACAATCGCCCGGCTGACCCGTGGAAACAGACGGAGGGAGAGCGCATGAACAGGCCAGGATTTTTCGAGCTCTTGTGGACCTATGTTTCCAGGCAGTATCCACGAATCATAAACGCGACGATTCAACACATACAGATCTCAGGCACCGCACTGCTTCTGACTCTCGTATTCTGCATTCCGCTGGGTATCTACATTACCCGGAAGGAAAAGATCGCTCCCTACGTCATCGCCGCAGCGAATGTCTTTCAGACCATTCCGAGTCTGGCACTCCTGGGATTCCTGATCTTCATTCTCGGGATCGGAAACAAGAACGCCATTACCGCGCTTTTTCTGTACGCCATGCTTCCGGTTCTGCAGAACACCTATCTGGGGATAAAGAACGTGGAAAAAAGCGTCATACAGGCGGCCCGTGGCATGGGCATGACCGACATGCAGATCCTGTTCAAGGTCGAGATGCCGCTCGCGACCCCGGTGATCATCGGCGGAATACGCGTTGCGTCGGTGTGGATCATCGGTACCGCGGCGCTCGCTGCCGCGATAGGCGGGGGCGGTCTGGGGCAGCTTATCTTCTCGGGGCTTGCGAGTATCAGAAACGAAGTCATCGTCGCGGGAGCGGTTCCGGCGACGCTTCTCGCCCTGTTTGCAGACGGTGGTCTGAAGGCTCTCGCCGCGTACCTTGAGCCGCAGCGCCGCGCACACCGGCTTGCGCGGAAGGCTCGTCGCGTCGAAGGGGTCGACCTTTCAGTCGACACCGACGCCGACCCGAGTGAGAGGGAACCGCCGGACGGAGAAACATAAAACAGATCGCTGATTTCCAGCAGACGGAGGTCAGCGAATAGAACACACCAAGACACTGTCGTATCAAGAGGAGGCTTTCTATGAAACGACTACTTTCCATTCTTATCGTTCTTGTGCTCGCATCGGGCATGGGATTCGCCGCAGGGCGCCCTGAAGAGGGAACTGTGCGGGTAGCCGCGCAGAACTTCAACGAGCCCATCGTGCTCGGACATATCGCCCGCATTCTGCTCGACGAAACCACCGATCTGGACGCGACCATCAACACCGAGTTTACCGGTTCGAGCGTGCTGCATCAGGCAATGACACAGAACGAAATCGACGTGTACCCGACCTGGACCGGCACACAGCTGACCGGCATCCTCCGCTATGAAGGACCGAATCTGTCCTCCGAGGAAACATTCCGTCGTGTGCGCGAGGGATTCGAAGAGGAGTTCGGATTTACCTGGAGTGAACCGCTGGGATTCAACAATACCTACGTGTGGGCCGTGCGCCGCGCAGACGCGGAAGAGTATGGTCTGACAACGGCCAGCGATCTGGAGTCCGTCGCAGGCGACTGGGTTGCCGCGGGTGACGACAACTTCGACATTCGTCCCGACGCCTATCCCGGCTGGAGCGATCACTACGGGGTCGAGTTCGACAGACTCGTGACCATGCAGTACGCGCTCATGTATACGGCTATTGACCAGGGCGAAGTCGACGCGATCGCCGCGTTCTCCACCGACCCCCGCATTCAGACGCTTGATCTCGTCATGCTCGAAGATGACCTCGAGTGGTTCCCGGACTACTCCGGCTCCTTCGTAGTCCGCATGGAGCTGATTGAACGGCACCCCGAGGTGCTTGAGACCCTGAATGTTCTCGGCGGAATACTCGATGACGCCACCATGGCGGAACTCAACGGTCGCTTTGACGAAGGCGACGAGCCCGAAGACATTGCCCGTGACTTTCTCGTATCAGCGGGTCTTATCGACTGACGCCTGAAACCACTCGCATATCATAATGCGACCGGGTGCCTGTTGCGCTGCCCTGCAGTCAGCGACAGTCGCCCGGTTTTTTTGTACACTTTTCCCAGAGCTGCCTATGAACCTCATGAATCACGACCAACGAATCTATTCCTCATTTATCGCCGGTGAGTTCACGCACCGTTCCGCAGGCGCCGCTCCACCGGACAGCGTACGCGCCGTCTACGCCCCGGCAGACGGGAGCCTCATTGCCGAAGTCCACGACGCCGATGTCGTGGTGGTGGACCGGGCGGTCACTGCAGCGCGTGATGCCTGCGAGGTCTGGTCCGGCGGATCGCGCCGGGACCGCTCCGATGTTCTTTTTGCGTTCGCCGATGCCATTGCTTCGGAAAGCGAGCGCCTCGCGCGCGTCGAGGCACGCGACACCGGCCGACCCATTGTCGAGACCAGAGAAGACGTCTCGGCAACCGTCGATCAGTTCCGGTACTTCGCGTCTGCCCTGCGGGTGCACGAAGACGAACTCGTGCAACACGATGCAGACGGCTACAGCATGATAGAGCACGAGCCCTACGGCGTAGCCGGACTCATCATTCCCTGGAACTTTCCATTGCTCATCGCCGGCTGGAAGCTCGCACCGGCCCTTGCCGCCGGAAATACCTGCGTGATCAAGCCCGCCGAGCTCGCGCCGATGTCCATCATTGAGCTCGCCTGCATCGCAGATCAGGTCTTACCGCCCGGGGTAATCAACGTTGTCACCGGCGACGGGAAGGTCGGAGCAGCGCTCTGCAGCCACGAGTTAGTCAACATTCTGAGTTTTACCGGCTCGCCGGAAACCGGCCGCCGTGTCGCGGCTGCGGCCGCCGAACGGGTCGTCCCCTGTCTGCTCGAGCTCGGAGGAAAGAGCGCAAATATCATCTTTCCCGACGCTCCCATGGATAAGGCGATCGCCACTGCTCCGCTGAGCATACTCTTCGCAAGCGGGCAGATGTGTAACGCCGGAAGCAGACTGCTGGTTCACGAGGATGTGTACGAGACGGTGATCGAAAAGCTTGCGACGCGTTTTCGAACGATCCGACCGGGTGATCCACTCGACGAGAACACCCGGCTCGGGCCGCTGATCAGCAGGGAGCAGTGGGACCGGGTTGAGTCGTACATACAGAAGGGTGTTACAGCCGGAGCACGCCTGGTCTGCGGCGGACGTCGACTCACCGGCGGGAAGCTCGACGACGGTTACTACGTGGAGCCGACACTCTTTGCCGACGTCGATCCGGACTCCGTCATCGCGCAGGAAGAGATCTTCGGCCCGGTGCTCTGCGTGATTCCGTTCCGGGACGAGGCGCATGCTGTAGAGATCGCGAACAACAGTGCCTACGGTCTTGCCGGTGGCGTCTGGACCCGTGACGGGGCGCGTGGCATACGCGTTGCCCGAAAGATCAGAACCGGGACGGTCTGGGTCAACGAGTACAACCTCGTTCCCAGCGGGTCGCCCTTCGGTGGCTATGGCAAAAGCGGATACGGGCGGGAAGTGCACAAACACGCTCTGTCGGAGTTCTCCCAGAAAAAAAACATATACGTGAGCCTGTCCGACGAGGCCGTTGACTGGTATTCTCTATAGTAATGAACGCAGCGGCTCTGGAAAAAGCGATACAGACGGTAATTGTCGGCAACACAGCGGAGATCCGGGCGCTGGTCGTCGCGTTTATCAGCGGACTGCACGTGCTCGTGGAAGACATACCCGGGGTGGGCAAGACGACGCTGGCACGAGCCTTCGCCCGCGCGACCGGGCTTGACTTTGGCCGCATACAGTTCACGCCGGATCTCCTGCCCGGTGACATCACGGGCATGAACATCTGGAGCCCGGACACGCGCGAGTTCTCCTTCCGTGCAGGCTCGGTAATGCATCAGTTCATACTCGCGGATGAGATCAATCGTGCGAGCGCCCGAACCCAGAGCGCGCTGCTCGAAGCGATGCAGGAGGGTTCGGTCACCGTAGACGGTGTAACGCGACAGCTTCCCGATCCGTTTTTTGTCATGGCGACACAGAACCCCATACAGTTCACGGGCACATTCCTTCTTCCGGAAGGACAGCTCGATCGTTTCGGTGTGGGCCTACACCCCGGCTACCCCTCGGTTGCCGACGAAGCAGCAATACTCAGCCGCTTCCGTCACGCCGACCCGCTTGAGTCCCTCGAGGCCGTCATGAACGTAGACGAGCTTCGCGACGCACGCAGGGAGGTACGCAGCACCCGCATGGACCGCCGCGTAGAAGAGTACATTGCCCGTTTTGCATCGCTGACACGGACGAATGAGTCGCTGAGACTGGGCTTGAGCCCGCGCGGAAGCATGCATCTGATGCGCGCCGCACAGGGCTACGCCCGCCTCGACACGCGCGACTACGTCGTTCCGGAAGATGTGCAGGAGGCGCTCAGCTTTGTCGTTCCCCACAAGATCGTGCTCTCGGAGCAGGCCCGACTCCGCGGACTGACCCCGCACGAGGCAGTGCGGACCATTCTGGATAACCTGCCGGTTCCAAGCAGACTCTCGGACTGAATATGCGACTTCGGCTTCATGCACGAAGCATTCTGATCTATCTTTTCGCGGCATCAATTCTGTATCTTGCCGCCGCGTATCTCGGCGGTCCGTTCCCCTACGCTGCAGCGCTTGTCGTCATCTCGGGCATTTTCAATCTGATGATTCTGTTCGTGTACGCGCGATCGATATCTGTTCAACCCGACTTGATCCGATCGCGCGTAACGAGGGGGGAATGCGTATCGGTCGGACTGCAGGTGCTAAACGAGGCGCCGGTCCGTCTGTCAGGCTGGGAGCTCTCAGTCCGTGTCACCGGCCCCGGGGATACCGGCGACGACGCTCCGACGGTTCTCGCAGATGAGACGTTTCAGGGGTCCGTCCGTGCCTCGGGAATGAAACGCATAGACCGTACAGTCGAACTTCCGCACCGCGGAGAGTACGTGGTTTCTCGTGGCCCCTTGACCGTTACCGATGCACTCGGCTGGGCGACGGTCACAGTTCCGGTCGCAGACGCTGTGGTCGATGTCCTGCCGCGGGCAGACACACCGATACCCGAAATCAGGGGCGCGTCCATGACCGGAGGCACACAGGCCGCCACTGCCGGAGGGAGCCCGGACTTCGCCATGCTGCGTGGCCTTTTCGAGTACAGGGACGGGATGCCTGCGCGTCACATTGCCTGGCGTCGACTCGCGTCAACCGGCATCCCCTATATCCGTGACTATGAGTCAAGTGCGGATCCGGAACTCGCGGTGTTTCTGGATGATCGCAGGGGCTGGGCCGACCGGGAACGGGTACTTTCCAGCGAGGACCTGCTCGTCGAAACGCTGCTCGGCATCATCAAGGATCTGGAGACGGAGGCGATTCCGTTCTGGTGCACAAGCGTACACAACAGGGACTTTCGGCTTGAATCATCGGCGACGAGAACCACCGAGGAGCTGCACCTGATGAGCAGAAACATCCGGTTTTCCGATGCCCCGCGTCCGCTTCCCCGGATTCGTGAGCTGCTTCATGCGGCACCCGGCCGTACGGCTCATGTCGTCGTTCTGACACAGATGCCCGACATGGAACTGATCCGGGCCGGCGAATCGACCGACCCGCAACGGCCATGGACCATACTCGCGGTCACGAAGGCGTGGTCACGGGCGCAGGTCGATTCCGTCGAGCAGATCGCCCGATCAGCGTCATCAAATCACAGCGGCGGGAGGGTACTCACCGTATGATGACAGCCGCGACGCTCGCAATCATCATGAGTCCCGCAACGGCCACTGCCATCCTCATGGGAGCGCAGGAAAGTCTGCGAGTCGCCATCCCCTACCTGCTGTGCATCCTGCTCCTGTCCTGGCACGAATCACGTGCGACACGGGAATGGTCCCGCACCGCACTGCGCTGCGCGGTAACCGTGCTGCTCGCCGGTGGTGTGGTGACGGTGCTCGTTCGCATCCTCATTATACCGCACGAGCTCTACGAACTGTGGTTCCGCACGCAGGGCGACCTGCAGTCCTCCATAGCTATCTCCCGCATCTTTGTCATGACCGTTACCGTTGCCTCGGCGGCAATCGCGACCTCGATCTACCGCAGCGGCGTTCGCTCCGCCCTGGCGGCGACCGGGCTGCTCGCGCTGCTCATGACCGGAATTGCACGCGCAGAACTTGAGCTTCTGCTTGCAGGTATACCTGCCGCATTTCTGACCGTGCTGCTCTACCAGCCGCGCCGCGGACGGGCAGGCCGCCAGGCGCTTGCCGTCCTGCTCGCGGCAGCCCTTGCCCTGCCCTGGCTTGTCGTGGAGGAACCTGGTGGGAACGCCCTTATCGACGGAGTCGTGTCTCCCTGGCTGCGCAGCACGCTGATTCGCCGCTTCCCCCGGCTCGGACTGGACCTCGGTTTCGGCATGTTCAACACCCAGTTCGACACGAGGAATCTCGCCGGCCGGGCGGCCCTGTCCGAACGACAGGTCCTGGAGATCGAAGGTCGCGCGGGGGAGCTTCTGTATCTTCGGACCGGTGTTTTTGACGTGTACACGGGAAACAGCTGGGACCGAAGCACGCGGATGGAGCAGGCAGGCCTGGTACCCGAACGTGGCATTACCCGCGACTTCCCGCCCCGTGGTAATCTCGTACGGATAACGTTTCTGACCGAACTGTTTGAAGCCGTGCCTCACACCCTCGTGACCCGGCATGTCGACTTTCCCGATCGACGCGAGCGGCTCGCAATGGCCGGTCAGCGCGACGCCGGCTTTCGGTTCAGGGTCCCTCCACCACGCGGCGAAACGATAATCCTGCACGAAGGCCTCAGGGAGGCAGCGCTGTCCATGCGGAATACCGGGTCCTATCTGCAACTCCCTACCGATCTCCCTTCCTCGGTGCGGGAGCGTGCGTCGGACATCGCAGAGGAAGCCGGAGCCGATGCAGCACGTTCGGTCGACCTTATTCTCGAGTTTCTCTCCCGCGGGTTCCGATACACCCTCGAAACCGATCCGTCGGCCTACGGTCCGGACTTCGTCGAGAGCTTCCTCTTTGAAACGCGAGAGGGATACTGCGTCCACTTTGCCACGAGCTTCGTCGTGCTTGCGCGACTGCTTGGTATTCCGACCCGCTATGTCACGGGATTTCTTGTTTCCATGCCTGACACGGATGATGAACAGCCCGGTGAACACGCAACGGTGCGCAGGCGGGTCTCGGGTCTCAGCGCACACGCGTGGCCGGAAATCTGGATCCCGAATCGGGGATGGACCATCGTCGAGCCAACTCCGCCAATGCGCGCGGGAAGCTTCGCCGACTGGGTCTCGGGTTCGGCTGGTGAGCCGGACGGACTCACCGAACGGCAGCTCGCCGAACTCGGTATAGAGACATCCGACACGCTCGATGAACGCAGTAACGGGACAGCGGTTGACACCGCGCCGGGACCCGCGCCCTCCAGCGCTCCGGCCACGGACACACCTGACGGTCCCGTCCTTCGCCGCCTCGGTGCGGCACTGGGTCTGATTGTGCTGTTGTCTGCCTTTGGTCTGGCGGCCATGGCTCTGATTGATGCACGACGGCGTCTGCGGGCCCGCAGGCTGCCTCAGACGGCGTACGCCGACTGGTGCCTCGGCGAGCTCATACGCGCGAGCGCGGGGCTTGGGGTGGCGACTCCGGCGCGAAGCGGGTATGCCGAGTGGGGAGCTGCGGTCGCCGACCGCCTGCCCGCGCACGGCTCGTGCGTAAGGCGGACCGTCAGCGATGCTCAGCTGCTCGTGTACGGGGGAAAGCCCCCCGGTCCCGCCTCGTGCAGGCGCATGCTACTGCTCGCGAGGCGGTGCCGTCGTGAACGACGCCGCGCCATGCGGCATCGCGTCTACGGGGCGGTGTTTCCGGGGGCTTCGTGATCAGGGTTTGTTGTCGAGAATTTCCTCGATGCGCTCCATGACCTCGGGTGTCAGCTTCTCTTTCGCGTCGACCGCTTTCATGTTTTCGGTAACCTGCTCGACCTTGGAAGCGCCGGTAATGACGGTGCTGACGTTGGGATTCTTCAGGCACCACGCGAGAGCGAGTGTCGCCTGACTCATGTCGAGGTCATTCGCGAGCTCGCCGAGCTTCTGCAGCGTGGCCTTTGTCGGTCCGCCGAGTTTCTCTTCCATCATCTTCCTGAGCCATTCGTAACCCGGCAGCGTGGCTCTGGAGCCCTCGGGGATACCGTCGTTGTACTTGCCGGTCAGAATCCCGCTTCCGAGCGGTGACCAGATGGTTGTTCCCAGCCCTATCTCCGTATACAGGCGCTCGTACTCTTTTTCGAAACGCTCCCGGTGCAGCATGTTGTACTGAGGCTGCTCCATGGTCGGGGGGATCATGTTGTACTGTCGTGCAACGCTGTACGCCTGCATAAGCTCCTGTGCGCTCCACTCGGAGGTTCCCCAGTACAGAACCTTGCCCTGCCTGATCAGCTCGGTCATGGCGAACACGGTCTCTTCGATCGGCACTTCCGGATCGGGTCTATGGCAGAAGTACAGGTCGAGGTAGTCTACCCGCAGCCGTTCCAGTGCCTGATGGCAGGCATCGTAGACGTGCTTTCGGCTCAAGCCCCGCTGTGTCGGCCCGGGGTTATCTATCGCCCCGCCGAAAACCTTGCTCGAGACGATATACGAGTCCCGTCGCCAGCCGGAGTCCGCGAGTATGCGTCCCATGATGCGCTCGGATTCTCCCTTGGCGTACACTTCGGCGTTATCGAAGAAGTTGACCCCGGCGTCGTAGGCCGCATGCATGCAGGCTTTACCCTGCTCAACGTCAAGCTGCGTCGAAAACGTTACCCACGAGCCGAATGAAAGCTCGCTTACCTTCAATCCTGATGAACCCAGTCGCTTGTATTCCATAAAACGAATATCCTCCATCACAAGGGTACCGCCGATGCGCGTTTGAAGCAAACGGTCCTTGAGCGACGAATCTTGATGATACGCGCGCTCCGTGATAATCTCGCATTCTCATGAACAAGAAAGTACTCATTGCAATTGCCATAGCCATCCCTATGGTTCCTTTGTTTGAGCTCAGCCTGCAGCTCGGCCGGGATATCGGTTCCGGATCGTTCCCCGCAATACTCGCCTTCTATTACCCGGCGCGCGCTGCTGCCCTCATCGGTTTCGTGCTGATGTTCTATCAGTTTGTGATAGGGACGAAACTCCCGGTGGTCGAGAAGTATGGTGCACCGCGCGGCAAGCTCCTGAAAAACCACCGGACGCTCGGTAAGGTCGGGTTTATTCTCATGCTTTCGCACGGTCTGTTTATGCTTGGCTTCGACGTATACGACGCTGGGCGCATCGTGTTCAACACCGGCAAGCTTCTCGGCATCGTGGCGTTGTTCATGCTCATTCTTGCCGTGGTGGCCTCCTGGTGGTTCAAGCCGCTTCAGTTCAAGTATCAGACCTGGAAGCGAATCCATCTGCTCGCGTATCTTGTATTTCCGACCGCATTCTTTCACGCGCTCACCCTGGGGAGTACCCTGCAGGGGTCTATCACGACCCGCTATCTTTTCTGGCTGCTTCTGATCATCTATGTCGGTATTGTCGGATACAAGGTCATGTCATTCGGAAGCGAACCGCAGAAACCCGCTCCGCCCCGGAAGAAACCGGCTGATGCCGGCACGGCCAGTGCCTGAACCGGATCGGATCAGTGCTGAGAAAGCGCTGATCCGTGCCTCCGTCGGCGAGCGCATGGGAGCACTGCCACAGGAGCTTTACTCGATAGCCGGAACGGCGCTTCTCGACCGCCTGAAGCCGGAGCTCGTCGAAGCGGAAGGCACGATATTCGCGTTTGCGTCCATGCCGTCGGAGCTCAGTACCTGGCCGACACTCGAATGGCTCTGGGAGCAGGACATACCGGTCGCCCTCCCCCGCGTCCGGGACCACGTCATGAGTTTTCACGCGATCGCGGGGCCTTGGGAACTCGAACGCGGCGTATTCGGGATCCTGCAACCTCCTGCATCTGCTCCGCGGAGGAGTCCATCCGAGGCCTCGCTGATCATTGTGCCGGGACTCGCGTTCACCCGCTCCGGGCTCAGACTCGGTCGCGGCGGCGGGTACTACGACCGCTTTCTGTCTGTCCGGCCTCCGGGGAGTCGGGCGGTCGGTGTATGTCTTGATCTTCAGGTGTATGATGAGCTTCCGGTGCAGGAGCGGGACATGCCGGTGGATGCACTTGTCGCGATACCGTTGCCGTCTTGATAGGTCCCGACAGGCGGTGTATTTTTAACTATCAATTCCTTGAGGACAAATGACTATGGCAGAAATTAAGAGCGCACTTGAACTTGCACTGGAACGTACGGCAGACGTCAAAAGCGACAAGGCGTCGTTGACGGCTCACGATAACAAGCAGAAAGGTCGAAAGCTTCTGAGTGAGTACTTCGACGACCCGACCATCAACCTCAAGAAGAGACTGAAAGACTTCGACCGGGAGCATCGGCCTCAGATTCGCAGGGGACTCTTCGACGCATTGCTCGGCAACCTCACGCTACCCAGTGATGAAAATCACCTCACGCGTATACAGGCGCTGCAACCGGCGTTCGAGGCGGTCCTCGATGACAGCCGTCATCTACCGGCCGTATTTGATCAGATCACGAGCATTCTTCAGCAGTACATCAGGGACCGGAAACAGCTCGTAGATCAGCTGCGGCAGCAGTTCGAGGGAAAGATCCGACAGCGCGAGCAGGAGCTTGCACGACAGACCGGACAGCAGATACGCCTCGACCCCGCTCAGGATCCCGAGTTTTCGAAGACCCTGCAGCACCACATGACCCAGCTCACCACGCAGTATCAGCAGGTGGTCGATCAGGCCCGCGAACAGATCGAAGGTCTCTACAAAGCCTGACGCGCCGTGGGGCGCGACGCCTTCGCGTACCGTGGTCTGGCAGGCAGCGACCGGTCACTCGCATTCGTCGATCACTCACACTCGCCGGTCGCGAGATAATTCCGTATCGTCCGTAAGAACGCTTCCCCGTAAGCCTCGAGTTTCCGGTCACCGACCCCGTGGCAGCGCAGCAGCGCCTGCGGGTCCGTCGGCCGGTTCTTTACCATTACCTTCAGCGTCTTGTCGCTGAACACCATGTAGGGCGGTACGCCGCGCTGTCGGGCTATGGCCTTGCGAAGCCCCTTCAGGCAGCGCAGAAGCTCCTTCTGGTCGCTTCTCAGTGGCGCGGTATCGGGTACGTTCCGCGCGCCCTGCCTGCCCCCCGCTCTTGTGGAGGCGGCTCCGCCGGTGTCAGTCGCGCTGTTACTCGCGTCCTGCTGTACGGACGCAAAGGTCTCCCTGCCCCGCAGAAGAAGTCTGCCACGGGTGCTGAGTCTGAGACCGCCCGGGACGCCACTATCTGTCTGCCTGCGGGTCAGAAATCCGGCCGACTCCAGATCCCGGGCCAGAGCGATCCAGTAGCTGCGGTTCCTGTCCTCTCCCACCCCGAAGGTCGGCAGCTGTTCGTGACCGCGTTCGAGCACCTTGTCCGTTGCAGTCCCGGTCACTATGTCGACGAGATGATGCGTCCCGAACACCTCTCCGGTTCTCACGGCAGCCGAGAGCAGCTTCTGGGCGGGTACGGTCGCGTCCTCGAAGGTCAGCTCGTCCAGGCACACGTCGCAGGCAGAGCAGGAGCCGGGAAACTCCTCGTCGAAGTGCGCCAGAAGCGCCGTCCGGCGACACACGCGGCCTTCGACGTATCGAAGGACCTCGCGAAGTCTTTCCTCTGCGGAATCCCGCTCTTCGTCGACCTGCATATTCCCTATGTGACGGCGAATAATGGCTATGTCCTGCGGCCCCCACAGAAGAAGCGCATCCGCCGGCTCACCGTCGCGACCGGCGCGTCCGGTCTCCTGGTAGTAGCCTTCCAGGCTCTTTGGCAGGTCGCCGTGCAGGATCCAGCGTACGTTTGATTTATCAATCCCCATTCCGAAGGCTATCGTCGCTACGACGACCTGTACGTCATCGCGAACGAAGGCTTCCTGAACATCGCTTCGCACCTGATCGTCGAGCCCGGCGTGATAGGCTTTTGCTGATACTCCCCGTTCCTGTAAAACCTGTGCGGTCTGTTCGGTAGCTTTTCTCGTCGAACGGTAGATGATACCCGGTTCCGCCTCGTGTTCGGTAACGAACCTGAGAATCTGCGCGTCGACACCGGATTTCCGGCGAACACGATACGTGATCTCCGGTCTGTTAAAACCTGCGCGTACGATGACCGGATCGATAAGCCTGAGCTGTGCAACGATGTCGTCCTGTACCAGTCGGGTCGCGGTTGCCGTAAAGGCGGCGATCGGGGCTTCGGGAAAATCCTGGCGCAGGCTCGCAAGCGTACGGTAATCCGGACGAAACTCGTGCCCCCATTCGGAAACACAGTGCGCCTCATCGACCGCAAAGGCGCTGACGCCGAAGTCCGCTATCGCAGACCGGAACTCCGGGCTCGAAAGACGCTCGGGTGAAACGTAGAGCAGCTTCGCCCGATGTGCCGCGAGATCGCGCCACACCGCCCGTGCTGTTTCCGCATCCTGACTGCTGTTAAGATATGCCGCCGCGATACCGTTCTCGCGCGCCGCGTCGACCTGATCCTTCATGAGCGCGATCAGGGGGCTGACCACGACAGTGAGTCCGTCACGAATCAGCGCAGGCAACTGATAACACAGAGACTTGCCGCCTCCGGTCGGGAGCGCAGCGAAGACGTCTTTCCCCGAAAGCCAGGACTCAACGATGTGCTGCTGATTGGGTTTGAAGTCGTCGAAGCCGAAGGAATGCTTCAGGACTTCTGTCAGCTCCGGGTTTGGAAAAGATTTCACGAAGCCAGTATTGCGGAGAGACGAGCGATCGGCAACCCACGAGTTGGTCGATCAAACCGGAGGAAAGGCTGAACAACCTCTCCAATAGCATTACAAGTTCTCGTCTATCCCCGCATCCCAAAAAGCGACCAACGCGGCTTTCTCCGACGTGGCGGTTCGGATCGTCGCTGCTGGCCACTGTGCGGCATAAGCGTCTCGACATCCCCGGACGCTCCTCCGAGGCGAACGTGCGACAGCTTGCTGATAGCCTCTTCGGGGGCGACAATCAGTAGCGAATCTTCGGCGGACAGCGTGTATGCAGCCGAGACAAACTCGAACTTGTCTGTCAGAGCGCGTCGGACCGCAATCACGGTGATACCGAGTTCGTTTCGTATGTCGGACTCGATCAGGGTCATCCCGATGAAACGCTCGGGAGAACGTATCTCGGCAACCGCTATATCCTCGGCAATCGGGAAGTAGCCAAACAAGGTACTGGAGACCAGTGTCGGGGCAATCCGTAGAGCAGCTTCCTTGTTCGGAAATATGACACGGGTCGCTCCGACGGCAGAAAGGATCTCACCGTGTTGATCGGTTCCCGCGACTGCGACGATTTCCCGTACACCGATCTTCTTGAGATAATGCGTGACAAGTATGGATACGTCGATATTATCCACGGTATCGAGAATGACAACATCGATATCGGAGGGGATCGTCTGCTGTATAGTCTCTTCATTCAATGCGTCTGCAACGTAGGCATCAGCCACCTGGTTCTTATACTGTTCGATGAGCTCGGGGTTCTTGTCGAGGATCAGGATCTCAACATCCAGCTTCAGAAGCTCATCGAGTATGCGCCGTCCGAATTTACCTATGCCAACCAGTCCAAACTGTTTCATATTTTACCCAAGTAACACGTTTCCTTCAGGATACCTGACAAAGCGGCGTTTCGTCGGCTCACTACCCGGCATGGCCATCGCAATTATGCCCAACCGCCCGGTAAACATCACTGCGATAATAATCAGTCTTCCCGCGTCACTCAACTGCTGTGTGATGCCAAGGGATAATCCAACCGTACTGAATGCGGATACCGTCTCAAACAGTACTTCCATGAAACTGAAACTGTTTTCTGCCGCCCAGTTTTCGGTCACGCTGAGTACAAGAACTGCACCGACAAGGATCAGCAGCGACTTTATCACGATTGACGCTGCCTTGTTCAGCACCACCGGATTAATGCTCCGCTTCCCTATCCTGATTTCAGCGTGCATCTCGCGACGACGGATAGCGAGCATGAAGACCAGAACTATCGTCGTAACTTTCACACCACCGGCGATGCTTCCAGGAGCTCCTCCTACAAACATGAGAAGGATGGTCCATATCTGTGACGGCATTGACAGGGTATCCTGCGGAATGGAGTTGAATCCAGCCGTACGTGGTGTGACTGCCTGAAAGAATGACGCGAGAAGGCGCTCGGACACCGACAGGTCTGAAAGGCTCGTGCTTCCTTCAAACACGAAGAATACGAGTGTACCGGTGAAACCGAGCAGAACAGTCATCGTCAGGACTATCCTGGTATGGAGCGAAAGTACCCGCACCAGGCCGCGAGCACGTCTCGTTACATCCATGAACACGACAAAACCGATTCCCCCGAGGGTCAACAGGACGATGATTGGGAGAATTACGAACAGGTTCCCCGCAAACGCCTCAAGACTCGTATCGAAGAGTGAGAAGCCGGCGTTAGCAAACGCAGAGACGGCGTGAAAGATGCCGTTCAACACCGGCGTCGGTGCACCCGCGTGGGAAAACGCCGTAATCAGAACGACCGCTCCGAGGGCTTCGATACCGAGCGCCAGAATGATGATTCTGCGTACGATCCGTCGAGGTTCGTACTCGACCGAGTCGATCGAATACTCCTTAATCAGTCTGCGGTTCGCGAGCGAAATCTTTCGGCCGTTACCCGTCACGAGGAGGGTGCCAAATGCGATTATCCCGAGACCTCCTGCCTGAATGAGACCAATAATCACGATAGTCCCGAACAGACTGAACTCCGAAGTATCAACGACTATGAGTCCCGTAACACAGACAGCAGACGTCGCGGTAAACAGGGCATCAAGGTAACGCAGTCGCCCCGGTGCTTCCCACGCCCACGGTGTCGTCAGGAGCACCGAACCCACGAGAATGACTATTATGAAGTAACCGAACAGAAGGGTTTTTCCGGACATGGAATTCTGCATGAGCCTGCCTAAAACGGTGACCGGATGGAGTCGATGATGCGGCCGGCTTCTTCGCGGGCACGCCTCTCCGCCTCTCGCGCGGCTGCTTCAGCCTCTTCCCGTGCCCGGCGCTCAGCCTCCTGTCGAGCCGCCTCAGCCTCTGCGCGCACCCGGTCTTCGACCTCTCCCCGCAGACCCGCAATTCGGGTCTCGATCGCCGTTCTCTGCTCGGTAACCCGCGCTGCCAGCGACCGTGCATCTGCAATGTATTCTTCAAGATCCGCATAGAGACTCAGAAGCTGATCAAGCTCTTCGGAATAGCGTGAAAGCTGCTCGTCGAGTTGCCTGCGAACTTCGGCTTCGACCTGTTCGACGATCGCGTCGCGCTGTTCAGCAAGATAGGCTGCGATCTCTTCGCGTATCGGACCGTCGAGATTCGTGCGCACGGCGGGTTCACCCTGAGGAGCAGGAGCCTGTACTTCGATCTCTACGGTTTCGGCCCGGGCTATGACCGACCGCACGCGCTCGACGATCAGGCCTTCAGTTACAAACTGTACGTCATCCGGCACGACGCGCAGAAAGGCGACGAGCTCCTCGCTGAGAGTGCCGCCGGTTTCCACGAGTCGTGCCTCGGCAGTGAGATCAAATGTCCCGACGAGTCCGGAGAAGGAAAACGGTGCGTTCGGGACCGAAAACGCTATCGGCTGCGATTCGAGTACGAGAGCAAGATCAAATGGGGTCGAAGCGTTCCTCCGAAGGTCAAAAACCGCATCGACGATGGCGCTGCGGCCGTTGTGACGCTGCCCGTAGCGCGCCGTCGGCAGGCCCTCGGTCATCTCAGGATCGCTCGACAGGGACAGAAGCTCAGCCTGATACTGCACCGCCCCGCTTGCGGCACCCACAGCGGCGCGTTCGAGGAGGAAGCGCGGGTATTCCAGCGAAGGATACGCGACGGTGCGGCCCTGGCGCGTCACACCCGACCGATCCTCCTGATCCGCGGAACGCTCCTGAAGCCAGGTCACCGCCGACAGCAGGGTATCGATGGTGTCGCGATACGGATCGATGAGGGCCATGATATGCGGTTCGAGGAATGCCGCTACCGGGCCTGTAAGGACGTCGGAAGCGGAGGGGATGCGGTCCTGCACACCTGATACGTCGGCATCGACTGCCGTCGATATCGCGTCGACCGCAGCTTCCACGCGCGCGCGTGACGCGCCAATGTCTCGCGAAACGCCTGCGGCGCTGTCGAGGATCACTGCCGCGTCGCGGGCAACGGACTCCGTATCGGTGTACAGACTCGTGAGCTGTTCGATCGAACTCACGGTGCGAGGATCGGTAGAAAGCAGACCTTCCGCATCGGAGCGAAAGACTTCCGTAGCGGTCTGCAGCTCGGCGAGCTCAGCACGCGTTTCGGTGATCTCCCGGCGAATGAGGCTGATCTGCTCATCCACGACACCCGGGGTTTCGAGCCGCGACAGCTCGGCCGCGACGATTTCCTGTACATCGAGCGAGAGAAGCTGACCGACGCCTTCCTGAACGACTGATCCCGCTTCGCTGCGGAGAGTCGTACGCGCCGCCGGTCGGTCGTCGGTTCCGTCGATTAGCGCGGGGTGATCTGCCGGCAGAGCGCCGGATGTACTGCGTCCGGTTGCGAATCTCAGCTGTCCGGCGTCGAGGTCTCTGATCACGATGCGGCCACGAATGAGCTGACCGAGATCGAGCTCAACGCGAACATCATGCACCTCGAAGAGGTTTTGCAGAGGCTGATTACGGTCCGCGACGGTGAGAGCATCAAACGAAATGCCCGGTACAAGCGGGCGGAGCGACAGGCCACTGAGCTCGCTTCGGGCGACGAAGGCGGCCTCCAGCCCCCGCTCTATGGCCGAAGAAACGATCGGGTTCAGGAACACCGTTACCCCGGCAAGGGCAAGGCCGGCGATCGCTGCGAGTAGTCCCAGCTTAACCGGCTGAAACAGACCTCGATTATGTTTTATGGCCTTTGCAAGTCGCTTGAGGTGTTTGCAGTCCTTTTTCTCGAGCTCCGTTTCACGGACGTAGACGTCGTCATGCTTTGTGTACAGCCCGAGAAGGAACTCTCGTTCGTTCGACAGCGGTATGCGCTTGAGCATCTTTCGCTCGAATCGGGTTTTCGGAATACGGGGCGCAAACATGCGCGGAGCTTTCGGTGTCCTGTTCATGTTCGTTTCACCCCGCCCACTCGTAGATAGACCGTGCCCGGCGCGCCGCATCCTGCACGCGTCTGACCAGGGGGAAACGGGCAAACCACTGTACCAGCGGACTGCGGATGATTTTCACCCGCAGGCGTTCCCGGTAGGCTTGCACCAGGGCCCGGCAAAGAAAAAATACCGGTACCCAGAGCAGCAGCCCGACGATCAGGGCACCCGGTACGAGGCTGTTGTTAAAACCGGTCAGCGGACCGAAGGGAGCGTTGTACAAACGCGTGAAGAATGTCTGCAGCGCCGGGGCAGTCAGAACAGCGTATCCTACGCGGTCAAGAAACCCGTCGGCCAGGACAGCCATGGGCGTAAGTATCGCCGTCAGAAGGAGTGCGATCCCGAGATTCACTTTCACGAGAAAAACCAGTGCAAAGAGCGAAACCCAGATCAGATTCCCGGCGGGCAGCAGAGCGAGCATGACCGCGAAGGAGCACGCTCCGGCGATCTCTCCGGGTCGTCGATTCGCATTCAGCGCGGCGACTATTCTCGTCAGAACGGCAAACATCAGAATCTCCCTATTTCGTACGGCAGCCTCATAAGATACCCGGTATTCAGTTCGAGTGATTGAAGATCAATGCGCTCGTCTATACCGTGAATGCGACGGGAAAACCGGTCCATAGTCAATGCTGGCGAATTGGCAGCGAAGCCGTACACCGTGGTGCCTCGCTGGCGCCAGTATCGTCCGTCGGTAACACCTCCCATGTACATGGGAACGATACGCGTACCTGGCAGGATTTCGCTGCAGATCTGCTCGGTGGCGCGCCAGAGAGGGGTATCCTGCTCACTGGTATTGGCGGGAAAAAACTCGAAGAACTCGATCTCCGCTTCGTCGGACAGCGTACCGAGCGCCCCACGCAGCGCCTCCTGAGTCTGTTCGACCGTCTGCCCGGGCAAAATACGGACATCAAACTCGATCTCGGCTCTATCGGGGACGATGTTCACTTTGGATCCACCTCTGACCACTCCAGGGCTGATAGTCATACGACTCGCGGTATCGAGGAATCGTGCCTTCCCCGGATCACGCCGGTAGAGGCGCGCAAGAGCGCGGTCGAAGCAGCCCGGTAAACGCGACAGGAGATGTTCCACGTGGCCCTGAAAGAACGCCCGTGACATTTCCCGGACAAGCGGAGTCATGACCCGTCGAGTCGTGGCCCTGCCGATGCGTACCAGTGCTTCCGATGCGAGCATCGCTGCGTTGCTGCTCCGATACGGCATAGAACCGTGTCCCGGTACACCTCGAAACTTCATGCGCACCCAGCATACGCCCTTCTCGCCCACGGTCATGGTAATAGCGGGTCCTGAATCGGTGTGTATGTGCAGGCCACCAACTTCGGTGATCATGTAGTCACACTTTACTTCGTCCCAGTGATTCTCTATGAGGTAGCGCGCGCCGAAGGTTCCTCCGGCTTCTTCGTCGCTGACGATCACCAGAAGCACATCCCCCGGTGGCCGCCTGCCCGATTCGGCGAATGACGCGAAGGCTGCGGTGAAAGCAGCAACCATCCCCAGCATATCGACCGCCCCGCGTCCCCATACCTCTCCGTTGTGCACCTCGCCACTGAACGGATCTCTGCTCCAGTCGGCGACATCGGCCGGGACAACGTCAACGTGGCCCATATACGCGATCGTCGGCGCCATGGGGTTTTCACCGCGAATTCGGGCGACGAGATTCGCGCGATCCGGGTTTTGGTAATACAGGCGGCTGTCGATATCACGTTCGCGGAGGAACTCGCGTATCGTTTCAATGGACCGTGTTTCCTGTCCCGAGTCGTCGTCTCCGGTATTGACGCATGCGTTCTGTATGAGTTTCTGAAGGAGTGGCACTATCTGTTCATGAACCATGGTCTGCGGTGTCATAGACTCGTCAATGTATCATGCAGGTACTTTTCTGTCTGTACCGGGCTCCAGACTCCGGGATAGACTGAGAAACGGAATGAGTGACGATCAGAACCTGAAAAGCGGTGAACGCCGCCACGCGACCATGCTTTTCTCCGACATGACGGGATTTACCCGACTCTCAGAACGCCTCGATCCGGAAGACATGGACGCTCTCATGTCGTCTGTCTTTTCGAGTTTCGAGGGAATTGTACGCTCCCACGGAGGGACCGTTGAGAAGTACATCGGTGATGCACTGGTCGCCGTATTCGGTGTCCCGAACATACACGAAGACGACCCGTCACGCGCGGTGAGTACCGCCCTCGCCTTCGGCCGGGAACTGCGTCGTATAAACGAGCGCTTCCGCGACCGGAGCATACGGCTCGATTTTCGCACGGGCATACACACCGGTCTCGTCACGACGGGAAAACGCGGTGAGTACGATGTGGTCACCGGACACGCAATGAGTATTGCCTCCCGGCTGGAAACGGAAGCACCAGTCGGAGGCATACTTGTTTCGGCGGAAACAAAACAGCGCTGTGCACAGGACTTCATGTTCGATACCGGGCATACGCTTACCCTCAAGGGTAAGGAAGACAGCATTGAAGCCTACCGCGTTCTTGGACGAAACCCGAATCCCATGTTCGGCGGAAGCTACTTTGCCAACCGCACGCGTGAACTGGAAATGCTGACTCGCACCTTCCTGCGACACGATTCGGAGCAGCCGGGTGGATTTATGCTCACCGGTCAGCCGGGTCTCGGCAAGACCCGCCTCGCGGGACGCTTCATAGAACAGATCAAGGCCTTCCCGGGATTCAGCGCGCCGGTGCTGACCGCACGGGCACGGCGGTACCGCGACCTGAATTTCGCGGTCATCATCGATCTTCTTCTGACCTATTTCTCCTTCGAGTCGTCCCATGACGCTGCGTACATAGCCGAGGAAACGGCACGCCTGTTGCCGGTGGAACATAAGACCGCTGCAGGTTTTGCCGACCTTGTTCAGAACAGCGACGCCCCGACGTCAGAAACCCAGTCCATTGTCGTCCTCTTCGCAATCTTCAAAGCCATACTCGAGAAACACGTTGACAGTGCGTTTTCGACCCTGGTGGTGATCGACAATGTGTCGGTTCTTGACGAAGAAAGCAGAGACTTCCTGCGTTTCTTCCTCGAAAACAGCGCTGTAAAGCCCTTTTTTCTGTTCACCGGGCGGAAAAAACCTCCTCTCATCGATGATCTTCTTCCGGATGTTGAGACACTCAAACTTGAACCCCTGTCCGCGCAGGCCTGCAGTGATCTTGTCGACATGCTCTGGCCCGAGTGCAGCGACCCCTCGATACGCAACGCAATTCTTAACACCGCCAAAGGCAATCCGCTGTTTATCGAGGAGTACGTCCGCTACGCCCGGGAAAGCCATCACAAGGATCTGACCACCGTCCCGACAACCATACAGAGCATCTTCCTGAGTCTGATCGATGCGTTTCCGGTGCCGATGCGGGAGCTGCTGACCCGCGTCTCGGTGTTCATAGAGTCATTCACGACAGAAGATATGGCTTTCGTGCAGAGAAGGACCGACGGCGAAACCGGAATCATCGATGAAGCGCTCGATCTTTTCATACAGGAAGGTATTCTGGTTTCAAACGATGGTCACTACTCGTTCCGGTACGACATGTTCAAGACGGCCATGTACGATTCGCTGCTCAACCACAACAAGCGCATACTGCACCGCATCGTCGCTGACTGCATGAAACAGCAGGAGCAGCCTCACACAGGACGGCTGCTGCATCATCTCGTTCACGCCGAATCATACGAGGAAGCAGGCAGCACCCTGCTCGACGTACACGACCTGCACCTGAATCTTGCCTACCTGCCGTACATCGATCTGCTGCTCGAGAAACTCCCTGCCGACGAGCGTTCCCGACGCCTCCGGCTGATGTTCGCGAAGAGCGCGGTCAACATCAACAACGGCAATATGAGGGAAACCGATATCGCCGTGAGGGAGCTGCTGGACATCGCCATGAACGAGCACAACGTGGAGTACGCTGCAAGCGCATTCCATCTCATGTGTGGTCATCAGCGGCAGAACTACAACTTCGAAAAGGCTCGAATCTCGGGTGAAACTGCGATTCAGTACTACAACACACTCATTGAAGCCAGCGACACGAAGAGCGGGGCGCTTTATACCAGGCACCGGAGTCTGCGCAGGAACGTGTTCGGGATCCTTTCGGTGACCGAAAGCCTGGCCGCAGACCGGAATGCCGCCAGAGACTTCCTTCGTCGAATCGAGGCCGACTGCGCAGGACACGGTGACTGCGAAACCGCAGAAACAGCCGGGTATAGAGCGAGTTACTACCTGCTGTTCGGAGAATACGCGCGAGGTATGGCAGCGCTCCGGCCGTACATTGAACCCTACGACGCCGATCCGGATTCATCCTCTCAGGAAGCGATTTATCTGGGGATGCTGCTGTCGCGCCAGCTCTGCGACTATGAAGCGGTCATAGCGCTTGCCGCGAAACTGTCAAAAATACCGGAAACGAGTTATCCCAACCGGCAGACCCATCAGAGTCAGGTTCACTCCATGCTCGCTGACGCCCACTATTTTCTGGGAGAGCCAAAGAAAGCGACCGAGCATCTGCGCCAGGCGGAATTCTACCAGCTTCAGATCAGGAGTGACCTTGACCGTATCGACGCTCTGAGATCTCTCACCTCCGCGAGTCTGATTGTCGGTGATATAGAGCACGCCGACCGCTTTGCCCGCCAGTGCATTGGCCTCGGCATGCAGCACAGCGCCTATTATCCGGCTTTCTCGGCGCTGATCGTCCTCGCTGAACTGCTGCACGGCCGCGAGGACTTCATCGGGCGTGATTTCTTTCTGATGCAGGCATCCTACTACGTGGCAACAGGCTTCAGCCTCCCACGACGTGATCTGATTATCTACCACTACCTTCAGGACCTCGCCTGTCCTGACGGCTGCCCGGCCCAGCAGGATCGTACCCGGGCATTAATGCAGGCGGAAATCGAACAGATGGCGAGTGAAACGCAGCGAAAACGGCTCCTTGCGGTGCGGAGTTTAGGTTGTGCCCACGATACGTACTTGACAGAGAGACCGCCCCGCGATACAAGCGAGAAGAGGTAGTACATGAAGCGTGAAGAAGCATTGCAGAAAGTATCGTTGTTTGCCGGTCTCGGCAGTGGGCATCTCCGAACTCTGGCGCGCGACTGCACCGAACGCGAGTTTGAAACCGGCGACGTCGTCGTGCGACAGGGCAATCCCGGTATCGGCGTGTTCATTATCGTTTCCGGCCGGGTTCGAATCGAGAAGACAAACGAGGACGGTGCGGTCATGACCATCGCGCATCACGGCCCCGGGGAAGTGATCGGTGAAATGTCGGTCATTGACGGTGCTCCGCGGACTGCAAGCGTTATCGCCGAAGAACCGACGGTGTGCCTTGTCCTCGCTTCGTGGGCCTTTAACAGCTTTCTCGAAAGCCACCCGAGCGTTGCCCTTCATATCCTCCCCATTGTGGTAAAACGGTTTCGGGAGACGAACGATCTGCTCATAAAGCTACAGCACCAGGGTCACGCCTGAGCAGACTGGGCGCCGGTGCCGTCCCGATCAATCGGCTCGGGTCGCACCGGCGAGTGTCAGCCACCGGGGCGGAATCATTCCGGTCGATACGATGTAACCGATACCTGAACTTCCAAGCCCCATGACCTCGGCCGGCAACCCCACCAGTTCGTAGCGACTGTTGACCGCGGCACCTCCGCTGTTACCGGGTCCTATCGCTGCATCAGTCTTCAGTACCAGCCCGTCAGGTACCAGCTCGAAACCGGCCACGATGCCACTGCTGACGGTAATCGTCGCGCGTGAGCCCCTGCCACCAAAGCGTGGATACCCGGTAAACAGGAGCGTATCTCCGAAGGAAAGTCCGGCTGGTGAGGCGACGGGTATGGACGGGAACAGATATCCCGACGGAATCGGCTGACCATACAGACCCGACTCGATGCGCAGAAGCGCGAGGTCGCGCACGGGATCCTCTTCCACGACTATGGCCCGAAACAGCTCTCTTGGCGGCACACCGGGGTCAAGCGTCACGGCAATAACCGGGAGTCCCCAGCCTCCTGCGGAGAAGTCTGCGATCACGTGCTGATTCGTGAGCAGGTAACCCGTCTCGCCGATAAAAACCGCGCTGCCGCTTCCACGTGGTGTGACAACCTGCACCGTCGCGTCGAGCACCCCCTGCAGGCCGCTGCGATTCAGTGGCAGGTCCGGGAAACCCAGCAGCTCCCGCGGCGGATCAGAATCGAAGCTCGCGATCACCTCGAAGGAGTCGACAAAGCGTCGTGCGGTCTGATCCGTGACGACGACGAACCATCGGCCGGGAAGGAGCGTCCTGCCACTGTCGCCGCCGATGAGTATCGACTCCTGTCCGAGGGGACTGACGGAACGGTGGTCAGCCGTGCGGAGATCTCCACGCAACTCTTCAAAAAAGACAAACAGATCGAGGGTTCCTGCGGCTCCTGAGACATCGAAGCGTAAGGCATCGGCTGTAGCCGGGACGTCAATTGCAAAAGCGTTAAGCATTCCCCGTTCCGGTTCGAGTATACCCTGCACCCGCTGACCCGGCCTGAGAACCTCCGTTAGCTCGATCATGACCAGCCCGGCTTCAAGAACAAACGGAATGCGGGTCGGTGCCTGCCCTGCGTCCGACGGTCGGGTCTGAAACGAGATCTCGACAAGCAGCGGCCCGGTCGGCAGCGCCGGTGACCCGAGTCTCTGTAGAACGAGACTGCCACCGACCTGGCTGGTATCGTGTACCGCGAGTATCGATCCACTCCCCGTTCGAACGAGTATCTCAAGCGGAACCGGTGCGTCGGTAACCGAAATACTCAGCGAAACCGCGTCGGCAGGGACCGTGAGTCTGAACTCACGAGACGCGCGCGCGTCCCGTTCAAGTACGAGCTCGCTGCGGACGGGGATACCTGCCTCTACCGGAATGACATCGTTCCCACGAAGCGGTTGCAGGACAGTGACGGTCAGCAGTGCAAGCGGAAAAAGCGCCCGAAAGATCGTAGTTATCACAGGTCACATTGTTGCAGATTCCGCCGGTTTAAGCGAGAATCAGCGTATGGAAACAACATACGTAATGTTAAAGCCCGGTGTTCTCCAACGCCGGCTTGCCGGGGAGATCATCCGGCGAATCGAACAGAAGGGTCTTACGATCGTCGGTATGAAGCTCATGCAGATTCCGAAGGAACGCGCCGAGACGCACTACAGCGAGCATCAGGGCAAGGGGTTTTTTGCGGATCTGATCGGTTACATCACCTCAGGTCCGGTTCTTGCCATGGCCATTCGTGGTGAGGGTTCTATCGCCGCGGTACGCAGGCTGTGTGGAGCGACGAAAATCGAGGATGCCCTGCCGGGTACGATACGAGGTGACTTCGCCGGCGTTACGACCAAGAATATCATACACGCATCGGACAGTCCCGAGAGCGCCGAGCGGGAGATGAAACTGTTTTTCAACGACGGCGAAATCGTCGAATACGAGGCAGGCAACGAGGAGTGGGTGTACTGAGCACGCACTGAGGAAGTACAGATACCGGCAGTTCCAGGCACTTGAAAGGAACTGCCGCCTGTACTATATTCTTGATCCCGCACGTGTTTCGGCGCCGTGCCCAAGTGGTTAAGGGAGGGGCCTGCAAAGCCCCCATTCGTCGGTTCGAATCCGACCGGCGCCTTCTATTTTTCGTCCTGTTTATTCATGCGCACCCGCGCGTATATCGCCCAGGCCCCGGCAACAAATGCGACCGCAAACAGACTCCATCCGACAGGCTCGTAGACCGGGCCGACAAGCTGCAGTACATCGTCGACGGTGCCGTTCGTGAGCCGGGCAATCAGGCGTGTGCGAATCAGAATGGCCGAACCGAGAGCCATGCACTGAATACTGCTGACTCCGAGAAACCACACCAGGAGAAGGAACTGTCCCTGTGCCCAGCGATACAGGGAAGGTATCCCGAAGGTGACGATTATGGTGGCGAGGATGATCGGTAACACAAGCATGGTACCGCCTGCTGCGACCATGCGCATGGCCACCGCAAATACGTTATGAATGATCTCGATCAGAAAGAAGCCGTTGGCGATCGCCAGGCCGATTGAGACAGCAGTCGCGCCAAACCAGACCAGATCGTCGGAGGTTATGATCGTGCGAGCCATCTCACGTACCAGTGCAGGGCAATAATCATAATCCCGTGGGCAAAGAACTCGGGGAGTAATCCGTTCAGTACCTTCGCGCAGGGTACAAGCTCAACGTCGACGAGTTCATTCTCATCGAGAGACTGCCCGCCGTTCCGCCTCACTCCGTGCGCGACGTAGGTGTGTACGCTGTTTGTCATAAAGGCCGGATTCGGGTTTGTCCGTCCTATATGCTCCACGCGGTCGGCGACATACCCGGTCTCTTCGGCGAGTTCGCGGAGTGCTGCAAGGGCCTGATCCTCGTTTTCATCGACCATCCCGCCAGGGAACTCCAGGGTCAGACAGTTACCGCCCTGACGGAACTGGCGAACCATCAAAAAGCAGTCCTCGCCCGTTTCATTCGGAACAACTGCGATCACGTTCGCCCAGTCAGGACAGTCGACCATCATGTAATCTGTTGAACGTCCGTCTTCGGAACGACGATGCGATCTGACAAGCTGGAATATTTTACCGTCGAGAACCGGTTCTGAATCAACTTCGTGCCACAACAGGTGGCTATGTGTGCTCATGCCGGCATTGTGACACGCCGATCTGCCCTGCAGCAAGGTTGACGCGTGTCGAGTGCCACACACATACTTATGGGATGATTGCAGAGCTTGACGGAGTCGTGTCCTCCATCCTGAACTCATATGAGGATGTAGGAGGCATAAACCATCTCGACGGCCCGAACCTCCCTTCACGGGATCAGGTGCAACAGATCATTGCGGATCTGCAGGCCCTTGTATTTCCCGGCTTTCAGGAGGAAGGAGCACACCGATGGTCGGAGCTGCGATACTCGGTGGCCGAATCCCTGAATCGGGTCTGTCGCTATCTGATCCCCGAGACACAACGTTCGATCTGTTTCCGCCGGCGTATGGAAGGTGATCCATCCTGCGAGCATATGACAGAAACCGAAGAGCTGGACTCCTCGCATCAGGAAGCCGAACGGGTCACCTACGAGCTGCTCGCGGGCCTGCCCGACATACGACGACGGCTGCGCATGGATGTTGATGCGGCCTTTGCCGGAGATCCGGCCAGCAAGAGCCGGGAAGAAGTCATTCTCTCCTACCCGGGTATAGAAGCTATCATGGTTCATCGGATCGCCCACGAGCTGTGGATACGGAATATACCGCTCCTGCCCAGAATGATGAGCGAGTACGTCCACGGACGCACGGGAATAGATATACACCCAGGGGCGACGATAGGCGATTCCTTTTTCATAGACCACGCAACCGGTGTGGTCATCGGCGAGACCACAATCATCGGAAACCACGTCAAGATATACCAGGGTGTGACGCTCGGCGCCCTGAGCGTGCGCAAGGATGAGGCGAACGTAAAACGGCATCCGACCATTGAAAACGGCGTCACGATTTACGCCGGTGCAACGATACTTGGCGGACAGACGGTGATCGGGGCGAACAGTATTATTGGCGGAAATATGTGGATTACGAGCTCAGTTCCGCCGGGCAGTACCGTGTATAACCGCCCCGCGGATTTCGTACTGAAGTCGCGGGACAGAAAGCAGATTCCTGATTTTCAGATCTGAGGTCTCAGCTTCGGAAGACTACCGAAACGTAGCTGTCGTCGAAACCGGGTAGATCGCGTATCCACACGAGAAACTTATCGGCTTCCTGACGATCAGGATACGGCCCGATGCGGAGCCGGTAGAATCGCCTTCCCTCTATTTCGACCGGAAAGATCACACTTCCAAGACTCCGTTCAGACAGGGTTTCACGGGCCTGCTCCACGGTATCGCGGTTCGGCGATGACACCACCTGTATCCAGTACTCGCTGCCGGTCGTTCGCACGGCTGCGGTTCGGGTATCGGGGGTCGGAGGCTCAGGCTGACTCGGTGCCGGTCTGGTCTGCTGTGGCGCAGTCTGTGCAGCGGGTTGTGACGGCTGCGTCGAGGGGCGTGGCTGTTGCGGTGCCGGCTGCCTCGGCGCGGCGGGCTGCTCTGGAGCCGGTTGCGGTTCTACGGGCGCATCTGCGTCTGCAGTGGTTTCGGCTGGGACTTCGGCTGTTTCAACGGTGTCGCTGTCACGCGCTGCACGCCCCGCTGCGTCTTCGGTTTCACGGCGGGAGCCGTACACGATAACCACATCCCCGTCCTGTTCATCAGGGTCTTCATCTTCGTCTTCGATTATGCCTATCGGTCCGTCCGACGATCGGACGTACTCGATGGGATCGAATACCCGCCTGCTGTCTGCGGTGCGCACACCTTCAGCTGCGCGATCCCCGCCCGGATACAAGGCCAGAAGACTGATTCCGAGAACAAGCGCCGCAAACAGTGTTACGGACAAGATGACTACGAGAAGCTTTCGGTGATCCATAGGTAGTTTTGCCCTGCCTTGTTAGCATTCGATTTCCTGATCCCGCAGGAACGCAGCAACCCTTCGCTGCAACGCACGCCGACTTGTTGAGTTACGTACAATAGTAATATCGACCGTTTCCCCCCATAAGCTTAGACTGCGTTGACGCGCAAAGCGCGCGATCGTAGCCTTGAGCCCGTGTCCGTCCCTCCTCAGGGAGCGAATAAGCCGCACCGGAAACCATGCGCGAACGACGACCACGTGGTCACAAAGCGTGTGTAAGCCCATGTGAAACAGCAGCGCGGCATTTACGACAATACGGGCCTCGGGATCGCTTCCCCTGATGCGGGAGTGGACCGCTTCTACCATACGAGGGTGTACGATCTGCTCGAGTTTTCGAAGGGCTGCGGCGTCTGCGAACACGATCCGTCCGAGCGCCTTGCGATCGACACGTCGGTCTCCGGTAACGACCGCTGCACCGAATGCTGCCTCGATGGCGTCTATCTGTTCCTGCACGACCTCGTGACCGACCGCGTCCACGTCGATCTCATGAAACGAGCAGTCGCGGAGCATGGTGGTGAACGCACTCTTGCCGCTGCAGATCTTTCCCGCGACCCCTATGATCCGTCTCAATGAAACTCGCCCCAGCGACTGCCGCTTTCAATCTGCACTTTCAGCGGTACCGAGAGACTGACTGCCTCCGTCATTTCGTGAGAAAGGAGCTCCTTCACCGCGTCGACCTCATCCCTCGGGCATTCGATCATGAGCTCATCGTGAACCTGAAGGATCAGTCTCGCTTTGAGCTGTTTCTCCTGCAGAACCCGGTCCACATTGAGCATTGCCTGTTTTACGATGTCAGCGGCGCTTCCCTGTATCGGTGTGTTCACCGCGATGCGCTCTGCACCTTCGCGCTCGACGCGGTTTCGGCTCTTTAACTCGGGGATAGGACGCAGTCGCCCCAGCAGCGTCGTGCTGTAGCCCGTCTCGCGCGCAGACTGTACCGACTCATCGACAAAACTGCGTATGCGGCTATAGGTAGAGAAATAACTCTGAATAAACGCGTCGGCTTCTTTTCGAGGGATCTTCAGGTCGCGTGCGAGCCGGAACGCCGACATTCCGTACATAACGCCGAAGTTGATGGTTTTCGCGATCCTGCGCTGCTCAGCACTCACGTCCTCCGGGCTGCACCCGAAGATCCTGGCCCCCGTAGCGGCATGAACGTCGCGCCCTGACTTGAAGGCTTCGGTCAGTTCCGGGTCACCGGAAAGATGCGCGAGGACGACGAGCTCAATCTGCGAGTAGTCGGCGCTGACAAACGTATTCCCGTCGGCCGGGACAAACGCGTCCCTGATACGGCGTCCTTCCTCATCACGAATCGGAATATTCTGCAGGTTCGGATTGCGACTCGCGATTCTACCGGTGGCGGTCCCCGAAATGACGAGGCTGGTGTGTATCCGCCCCGTTTCCGGATTAACCATTTTCGGGAGCGCATCAACATAGGTGCTCTTGAGTTTACTCAGTCCACGATACCGAAGCACGAGTTCGGGTACGGGGTCGTCGGCTGACAGTTCTTCGAGCACCGTCGTATCGGTCGAGTAGCCGGTTTTGGTCTTTTTCCTGGGCTTCAGGCCGCGTTCCTCGAAGAGTACCTTCTGCAGCTGTTGTGTTGAGCCGATGTTGAACTCATGCCCGCACAGGCGATATATTTCCGCCTCGATATCGGCAAGCTTTCCGACAAGCTCCTCCGAGTATGTGTCGAGCGCAGCACTGTCGAGCCCGATTCCCCGGTACTCCATTTCCGCGAGAATCCGAATGAGGGGCATGTCGAGCTCGTTTGCAAGCGACAGGAGACCTCGGTCCTCAAGCATTTCGGTAAAGAGCTCACCGAGGCGCATCGTGATGTCCGCGTCCTCAGCGGCATAATCCGTCGCGTTCTCGAGATCAACCGTGTCAAACGTAGGTCGCTCGGAACCTCGGGCAGCCTTTGGTACAACGTCATCGTAGTGCATGGTGCTGTACCCCAGATACGTGGTGGCCAGCTTGTCCATTCCATAACTGCTCGTGACACCTGGTTCGAGCAGCCACGCGGCGACGAGCGTGTCAAAGAAGGTGCCCTTCATAGTGATACCCCAGCGCTTTAACACCTTGTAGTCGTACTGCAGGTTCTGTCCTATGACGGTGTGAGCCGGGTTCTCAAGCAGAGATGCGAGTTTTTCGCGCACGATATCCGGATCGAGCACGGCACCTTCGGGTCCACGCAGGGCTATATAACAGCCCGTCCCCGGGGTGATGCACAGCGAGAAACCTACTGGGTTTGCGCGCATCGAATCGAGGCCATCGGTCTCGCTGTCGAATGCAAAACGGCCGGCCGAAGCTGCGTCGGAAATCCAGGTGTCGAGCGCATCGACGGTGGTAACGCACTCATACGTTCCGTCGCGGACCGAACCTTTCAGCTGACCGAGTTCGGATGCGCGGCGTTGCGCCCGCTCGGACATGGCCGAGCCGGTTGTCGGTGATGCCGCAGCTGCGGAAGCTGATGCAGCCGCGGGAGCTGATGCAGCTGAAGCCGATGCAGCCGTCGTAACGTCCGATGCGGCTGTACCGGTCATTACCTTCACGTCACGCACCAGACTCGACATGCCGTGTTCCTCGAAATACGGAATTGCCTTCGCGTAGGCAAGCTCCTGGGGCATCGCAAACTGTGACAGTCCGTCATCGATGGGTGCATCGAAGGCGAGGGTTATGAGGTCGCGACTCAGAAAGGCGTCCGACCGTCCGTCTATCAGTTTCTGCCGCGTACCTTTTGCCGTGATTTCATCGACGTGTTCGTAGATACCGTCGAGCGTTTCATACTCGCCGAGTAGCTGTACGGCGGTTTTTTTCCCGACTCCTTTGACTCCGGGGATATTGTCCGCACTGTCTCCGACGAGGGACAGATAGTCCACGATCTGATCCGGCCGAACGCCCCACTGCTCCGGCACGCTTTCGGGAGTCATTTCGACAAAACCCTGTGTGTCCGGTTTGAGTACTGTCGTCGTCCTGCTCACCAGCTGCAGAAGGTCCTTGTCGCCAGTTACGATCCAGGCGTGCCGGGTGGCGTCGGTGGTCCGACTAGCGAGTGTCGCTATGCAATCGTCTGCCTCATAGCCCTCGGAACGAACCATGGGGACCCCGAGAGCGGAACAGATTTCTTCGATAATGGGTATCTGAGCTTTGAGCTCCTGTGGTGTTTCATCCCGTGTGCCCTTGTACTCCGGAAACTTCTCATGACGGAAGGTCGGACCCTTCGAGTCGAGAACGACGCAGAAATGACGTGGTTCATACTGCTTGAAAAGGAGGAAGAGAGAACGGAAGAACCCGAATAGCGCACTCGTGTTCTCGCCCCGGGAATTTCGGAGCGGATTGCGAATAAACGCGAAATAACTGCGGTAAATAAGACTGTATCCGTCGAGCAGATACAGATCTTCGGTATTATCTGTCGCCATGTCGCATTATAGCGGTGTTCGGCGACCGGGGTCACCCGGCGAAGTTGATACCTTTACGACTGGAGCCGCTTTCGGTGTGCGCATCAACCGTGCCCTGTTGCTGCATAATCTTGTGCCAGCTCTGCCGCAGCTCGAAAATCATCTTCCGTACCGACCGGAGCGGCTGCACTTCCTTTTTCAGATTTGCGTCCATGAGCTGTCTGTTAAAAAAGCGATACAAGCCGTACAGATTCTCGGCGAGTTCACCGCCCTTTTCGAAGTCGAGACCGACGGTCAGTTCGGTGATACAGCTCTGCGCAATGACGATTGCGTTGTGGACCCGGTCGAGCTGCTTGCTCTGCTCCTCGAGAAGCGAGGCAGCAAGGTCGATCTGTTTCAGGGTTTCGTCATACAGCATGATGATCATCTGTCCCTGGCTCGCGGTCTTGACCCGTGTCTGCCTGTATGCGTTCAATCTGTTGGTTGTTGTCTGATAGCTCATAGGTATCCCCTCCACATTCTGCTTTAGCGTGCTCTCGAAAGAAGCGTCGAAACCGGTTGTACGGAAAATCCAAGATCCTGAAGTTCATTGATGAGTGTTTCTGTACGCTGCCAGAGATAATCCGGCCGACCCGGAAACAGCCCTGTTTCCCCGGGTATACCCAGCGTAAGGTTGATGATGGAACCCGGCATCGCGTTGCGGACGACCCGTTCGAGCAATGCTGATGTCGGCTGATACAGCGCAGAGCGCCGCTCGCCCGTCCAGAGGGGCACCCAGTCCAGGGTCTCGACGTCACGGCCTATATAGCGATACCCGATCGCGGCGCCCGCTGATCGTATGAGCGGTGACGACGCATAAAACGGTGCGTGCCAGATAAGACTCAGCTCGCTGCCTGTGAGATTGAAGTACAGATCCTGTGTTTCCGCAAGGCCCTGCTGTATGAAGGCCTCGTCCGCCGAAAACTCGGCGTCGGTAAGGTCCCGATGTATGGCGAACAGACTGCCGATCTCGTGCCGGCTTCGTGCCAGGGCGCGGGTCGCTTCCGGGTTCCGGCGAATGAACTCACCGCCTATGAACATGGTCGCGGTAATCTCATAACGGTCAAGCACGTCAAGCACGTGGAGTAACCCTTCCGAGGAGCGCGGCAGGTTAATCACGACGGCCACATCGCGCGAACGCGCCCGTGAGCCATGGCGAAAATACTCAAAATCCACCGGTTCGGCTGTCTCCGGAAGCGGCCGAAAACGGAATGGAGGTGTCTCAAAAAGCGGTCGGGTCTCGAGGCTTGCAACATTCCGCACCATGATCTGATTCCGGTAGCGTCCACTCGGAAGCACGTCGAGATACACACGAAACCGGTCGGATACGGTGTTCCGCAATCCAAAGTCGGGTGTGTCCTCGGGTATCTCCAGTTCCGCGCTCGAAGGATCCATAACAAATGCGCGCAGTCCGGTGAGGACGTTGACTGAATCAGCCGACTCCTGACCGGCGCGTACCGGGAAGCTCAGGCGATCGGCGCGAGACAGGGCGAGAACCTGCTCTCGTGCCGTTCCTACATTGACACGCCGTATCGTCTCGAAATCGCCGAGCACCAGTTCGTCGTTCGACGTCCAGACTACATTCAAAGGACGGTCTGCGCTGATCGTTGCAACGAGATCGAGCGCTTCGGAGTCCCGGATTACGACTCTGTCACGCTGAAGGACCGCGATACGCCGGCCGTCTGGTGAAGAGACGATGCTGCGTATATCCTGCGTGCTCAAGGCACGATCCGTCGTCCATCGGCCACCACTCTGCCGGACCCGGTACAGGGATGTCCTGTCGCTGCTAAACGGGCTTGTCACGAGAATGTAGAGCAGGCCGTCGCGAACCCAGGTGGTCTCCAGTAACTGTGTGCCTGGCGGCAGGCGAAGTGCTGGTATGTCAGTTATGTCGGTGGCAGGCTGTATCGGAAAAAGCTGTATATGATCGCTTCCGCGCTGAATCAGAACGGACCGTCCGTCCGGAGCAGCGATCATGGTGTCGAGGCCTGATTCGAAGGCGAACGGAAGCCTGGCGACTGCCGTACTGCTTACAAAGCCGTCGTGGAGCAGGCTTCGGGCGAAAAGCGCGTTCAGCGAAGTCCGGTAGATCACTCTACCCCGGGCGAGGAACAGGTAACCGTTCTCGCTAAAGCCTGCCTGACCTATGGACCCGTCGCCGATCCGACGGAAACGCTCGCTGGTCAGCCTCCCCGTCTCGTACGCGGGGATGGAAAAGTAGTACAGCGAATTCGTGTCCGAGTATACGATCACCGATCCATCAGGAGAAAATTTCGCCGGGGGGCCACTGTCGGTGCGTTCAACGCCCCGGCTCAGTACAATCTCTTCTCCTGACCCTATGTTCTGCAGAATCAGATAAGCCTGAGATGGTGACTGTCTTTCAAGACGGATCAGGTACTGCCCGTCGGGTGAAACGAGGCTTTCGCCCAATGCACCTAAGGTAACGTCTATGGAGCCGGATCGGGATTGTTCGGTGATTACCGGCTGAAAACCGGACTCGTCGCTCCGGAGTCGGAAGATTCCGAATCGATTCTGCACGTGTATCTCGCCGATAGCGCTGAGATATTGCATCTGCTCAGGAAACACGGTCAGGGCGCGCGTATGCCCGTCACTCAGTTCGGTCAGAAACGCGGCGCGGTATCGACCGATGCCCGGAGCCTGAACCTCTGCCTGAAAGAGCAGATGGTTGTCCGGAGACAGATGCAGATCGGAGAACACAACGTCACCGGCAGCACCGGTAACGAGCAGGAACGCCATTGAGAGAGTGAGAAGCGTTGTACGTGCCATGTTCATTGTTCGCATGAGCGCCTTTTGTAGAGTATCGGCATCCTGTGCCGTAAAGTTGAGGGTTCGCGCGAACCGGCCGTGCGTACAAACAGGTCCAGTTCCGTCTCAATCTCTTCCAGTCGCTGAATGATCCGACTGAATCGTGTCTCGACACAGAGCTCAGCCACCTGCTCCAGACGCTCAAAAGGGGCCTGCAGCAGAGCCTCGAACGCGTCTCCGTTTGCCTTCTGTTCGTTCATTGGTATAATCATCGGCATGATTATCACACTGTTGGACTCCGCCACGCTCGGAAGCGATATTGTTACGGGTATACTCGGAGAATTCGGTACATTTCGTGATTTCGCGGCGACGGCAGATGACGAAATACACGACAGAATCGCGCAGTCAGAAATCGTCGTTACAAACAAGATCATACTTGACGCGGGCAGACTTGAGGCGGCTCAGTCCTTGAAGCTGATCTGTCTGACCGCAACCGGTGTCAATAACATAGACCTCGAAGCAGCGAAACGGCAGAATATTGCTGTCACCAACGTGGCGGGGTATTCCACTGCGAGTGTAGCCCAGCACACGATAGGAATGACATTGTCCCTTCTTGAGCATCTTCACTATTACGACGGGTACGTTAAAAGCGGAGCTTACGCCGGAAACACCATGTTTACACACCTGTCCCGAACGTTCTGGGAACTGGACGGGAAACGATGGGGAATAATCGGTCTCGGAGCCATAGGCAGGGCCGTCGCACGAGTCGCCGGGTCTCTCGGGTGTACGGTGACGTACTACAGTACCTCGGGCCGTAATAACGACGCAGAGTACGCCCGGCAATCTCTGGACGATCTTCTGCGGGACAGCGACATCGTGAGTGTACACGCACCGATGAACGACCACACGCGGGGCCTGATCGGTTCTGCGGAACTTTCACGCATGAAACCGGACTCGATCCTCGTGAATGTGGGCCGCGGTGGAATAGTCGACGAAGGGGATCTCGCAGATGCACTGCGCAAAGGTGTTCTGCGTGCCGCCGCTCTCGATGTATTCGCGCAGGAACCGATAAACCCGGACAACCCGCTGCTCGCGTCGGACCTGCAGGAAAAGCTGCTGCTCACCCCTCACATCGCGTGGGCGAGTATCGAGGCCAGGACCCGGGTCATTCAGGAGGTCGCAGCCAATATCAGGGCCTTCCTTGCAGGCGAACAGCGCAACCGCATCGTCTGAACGGCTGCCGGCTCACAGCAGTTCGGCGGCAAGCTCGGCAAGCCGGCTGCGTTCGCTGCGCTGCAGCGTCACATGGCCAAACAGATCCTGACCCTTGAAGGCCTCGACGAGGAACGACAAGCCGTTCGAGCTCGCGTCGAGATACGGGCTGTCAATCTGCTGTGGGTCACCGGTCAACACAACCTTTGAACCCTCACCGGCCCGACTGACGATGGTCTTGATCTCGTGGGGAGACAGGTTCTGCGCCTCGTCTATGACGATAAACTGCCCCGGAAGACTTCTCCCCCGAATATACGAGAGGGCTTCAAGCTCGATCAGATTACTCCCGACCAGCTGGTCGACAGTCTTCATGTTCGGGCGTTTGTACGAGGCAATGATGTATTCCAGGTTATCAAACAGTGGTTGCATCCAGTGCGACAGCTTCTCATTCTTTGCTCCGGGAAGGTAGCCGATATCTTTCCCCATGGGTATGACGGGTCTGCTCACAAGCACCCGCTGGTAGGCCTTGTCGTCTATGGTCAGTTGAAGACCCGCTGCAATCGCCAGAAGCGTCTTACCCGTACCTGCCTTGCCGATCAGGGTAACCAGATTCACATCCGGGTCCAGGAGAAGCTCAAAGGCCATTCGCTGCTCGGAGTTCAAAGGTCTTACACCGACCACGGATGGCATTTTATAGTCGACGAAACGAAGCTTCTGTCGGGCGCTGTCGTATCGTCCCATGACCGAGTCTTCCACCGACGGATTCCGCAGCATGAGAAAATGATTGGGGGGAAGCGTATCCATCCAGGATAGCTCGCCGTCACGGGACAGCTTTTCCATATCCTCGGCGGAAGCATCGAAGTCAGAGTAGCCGGAATACAGTGAGTCCGCGTCAACCTTCTGCTTGTCGTAGTCGACCGCCTTGATCCCCAGAGCTGCCGCCTTGATGCGGGCGTTGATGTCTTTGGAGACAAAGAAAACCTCCCTGCCCTCCTGCTGCAGCTGGTATGCCGCAAGGATGATGCGGTTGTCCATCTTGTCGTTGAGAAACCCGACATCTCGCGGATCAGCGTGCGTAAGGGCTACCCACAGACGCGATCCGTTGTCCATCTTCGCACCTTCGCGAAGGTTTCCGTGCTTTCCTATGGTGTCAATGAGGCGGATCGCGTGGCGTGCGTTTCTGCCGCGCTCGTCCGAGTAGCTTTTTAGCTGGTCGAGTTCTTCGAGCACCCAGAGCGGTATAACGACATCGACGCCACGGAAACTCAATATGGCGTCCGAGCGGTGGATGAATACGTTCGTATCGATGACGAAGGTTTTAGCAGGTTTCACTGAGGATGCCATGATTCCCCCCTGTCTTTATCGTGCTGTCTTTATGGTAGCACAGTCCTGAATAAACGATACTGAGCGTCGGCCTGTGCGTCGAACATTCCGCTTCCATTAACGATGGCACACCCCGCCTGTTGCGCCCGTTTCAGGACGGGAGTCATTGGTGGCGTATAGATAATGTCGTAGACCGTCTCGGTTCCACAGAAGCGATACGCCGGGATAGGGTCGCCTTCATGGTCAGGATGCATCCCGACAGAGCTGGTCTGGACAATGAGGTCACCGTAGGCGCCAAGGTCGGTACCGTCGCCCGGTAAGGCGGCAGCGCTGAGGGCGGTGCTCTGTCCTTCATCGCGCAGAATTTCACCGAGTTCTGCAACCAGCGTCTGTGCCCGGGACAGGGTGCGATTGCACACGAGAACCGGTACACCTTCGGAAGCAAGAGCGTATACCGCGGCCCGGGCCGCGCCTCCTGCACCGAGTACGGTTGCCCCGCGGAAGGTCGAAAGGCGGGTTCGGATAGCGCTCAGGAACCCCTCTATATCCGTGTTCACACCTCGATAGCTTCCGTCCGACTGGCGAATCAGCGTGTTACAGGCGCGTGTCGCGGTGACTCCTTCGTTCACCGTAGCCGCTGCCCGAGCCGCCGACTCCTTGTGCGGTACCGTGACGCTGATCCCCGAGAGGGGAAGCTCGCGCGCAAGCTCCATGAACTCATCGAAGTCGTCGACTCGAAAGGGAACATACAAAGCGTTAAGACCGTCTGCCCGAAACCGCCGGTTGTGGTACTCGGGTGACTTCGAGTGAGCGATGGGATCCCCGGCGACCGCGAAATATCGCGTAGCCGATCCTGTCTCTCCGTGTGCGTAGAGCGTCTGAAGAACATCCGGAGAAATATGCCCGCTTGCAGCCTGCTGTACGTCCGCCGCGCTTGAGAACGTAAAGCGATTACCAAACGTGTGTCCCATGATCCGGCTCGCGACCCCATACGAACCCATACCGAGGACAACGTGAGGCCCCGCGTGCGCGCGTGCCGCGTGCAGGAGGCGTCGGAAATCAGCGATACCATTCGGACGCGCGGCGATTTTAGCATAGTCGCCAATCGCTGAAAGACGCTGCAGTTCGCTGTCCAGGTCCGTTGGCACGTATTCCATGTAGTGGCGACTGGCAATGACGGTAACACCTGCGGCGCGCGCTGAGGCAATGAGGCTCAGACGGTCGGAAAGCCCGACTTGATCAGCCTCGACATCGATACTGGTGAATCCCGCGGGAAGCATGTGCTCGAGCAGAGCAATCCGTTCCACTTCACTGCGCTTCCACGACCCGCCGTCGATTTTGCGGCGGACGGTCAGAATGCTGTCCACACCGTGAAACTCACGTACCGCAAGCTCCGGGTCCGCACGGAGGGTCGCCTGCTCCGCGTCGCTCAACAGATCGACTCGCAGCTCAACCATGTCAATGCAGGATCGATATTGCCGAAACAGCGCGTTGTTCTGCGCCATCGTTTCAGCGGTAAGACACAGGCAGATATCCGGCATATCAGAAGTCCATCCTGTACAGATAGATATCATGGATCAGCCCGTCGCCGTCAACGTATACCCTGAGTTCCACGGGGTGATCATGGTCCGGCAGTCTGAACGAAGCGCTTTCACCGGAATCACGATTCCAGTCGGGCGGTCCGATCTCGAAGGCGACATCATCAACCAGATCTCCAATACTGACGCCGGACAGAGTGTGTTCCGATCGCTCGTCCACACGTATCTGCCAGAGCTCATTCTCATAAAAATAAAAATAGCGGTAGTCCGCGTACAGAAGTACGATGAAGTGATCCGTATCTGAGGCGGTCTGCTCGATAAACAAGCGGTCGGGTGCTCCGTAGCGTTCAATTATTTCGGACGGTGGTTTACCGATGAGTTCGGCATCCATCGATCGCGCCGGGACTATGAACACGATTGCTGCGGCGACGCCCATCGCGAAACGTCGCAGCCGCGGCACCTTCCACAGACTACTTCCCACCGGTCACGTATCCTTTCTCAAGCAGACGCTTCATTTCCGGCTCGTCGACCGCACCGGCGAAGTAATATCCCTGTATCAGGTCACACCCGATTGTACGCAGGAACGCGAGCTGGCATTCGTCCTCGACCCCTTCGGCAAGTATCTGCAGACTCAGGCTTTTCCCGAGCGTGACTATGGCCTCCATAATAGCCTGATCACCATTATCGTTGCACAGATTATCCACGAAGCTCTTGTCGATCTTGAGCGTGTCTACCGGCAGCTGCCTGAGATACGCGAGAGAACTGTAACCGGTGCCGAAGTCATCAATGAGGAGCGAAATCCCCAGCGCCTTGAGCTCCTTCATGGCCTGTATGGTCTCCGTCGGATCGTTCATGACCATGGTCTCAGTCAGTTCAATCTTAAGACTCCTGGGATCAATCCCGACTGCATTGATCGTGGCCTGTATGCGTTTCGTAATATCCGGCTGTATGAATTGTGCCGGTGACAGATTCACCGAGAGTCTCATATCCGTGAATCCGGCGTTCTGCCATGACTTAAGCGTTCGACACGCGTGAAAGAGGATCCACTGTCCAAGCAGACGTATATCGCCGTTGTCTTCAAGGATGGGAATAAACAGAGCCGGTGAGATCTGCCCAAGCGAGGCGTGCTCAAAGCGGACCAGGGTTTCTGCGGCCACCAGAGCGCCGTCGGGCGAAACAATGGGCTGGTATACCAGGCCGAAGCCCTTGAAGTCGTCGGCAATGGATTCGCGCACCGCCCGTTCCACTTTCTGTCGGAATGCCCGCTCTTCTCCCAGGCGTCGGCTGTACGATACAACGGTCGAACCGGTATCCTCGGCCCGGTCGACCGCAGCGTGTGCAAACTCTAACAGGTCGTCGAGTGTTTTCGCATCATCAGGAAATCTCGCGAGGCCAATATGAGCCCCAAGAACGATGTCGTCGGCAGGTGGCTCATGAGGTTGGGAAACTGCGTCGGCGATTGAGCGCGCATACGAAAGCGCCGACGGAAGATCGGTAGCCTCTGCCGACAGAAAGACGAACTCGTCCGATCGGTCGGACTGAAAGAGAAGCGCCCCTGCACGGGATCGCGTGCGTACAACCGTCTTGAACAACAGAATGTTATCCCGGTCACGCGTCGCACGAATGCGTCGGTATCCGCGGCTCAGCCGGACTATTCCCACAAGCAGATGCGATACCGGGCCGTCGGCATGATAATCTCCTATGCCGTTCTCCATGAAGAACGGAGCACTCTGTGGAAGGGCCTGCACGACAGTCTTCAGTGACTCGCCGGAGAGTAGTTTCGAAAGAGATCTGAATAGAACGCGACGGATAGGGAGTCCAGTCGTCGGGTCAAGATTGACAATGTTTTCGAGTTCTTCAAGATGACTTCTGAGGCGACGGTTTTCTTCCTGCAGCTCCTCGAAATCCTGACCGTCCTCGAGTGGGCCGTCTGCGCTTTGTTTTACATCATCTGTCGTCACGCGAGAACACTTCCTAGGCTATACTATATCGGAGCGAGATTCTGAAAACAAGAAAGCTTAAATTTCTTCGCTACGCACCGGCAGGCCGCAGAACTCGCTGATCGACTCCCCGAGGGACCAGAGGTCTGCGACGTCGGTTGACTCTTCCAGAAACTCGGGTTTCTGCGACTTTGAGATAAGATACAGCTTCCCCAGCTCTTTTCGCCGGGGCGAAAGCGCGTTTCGACCAGGTGTCAACATGCCGCCACGGGCGTATTCGGTCCCGCCCTGTTGTCTGAACCCACCGAACAGGACGATTTTTCGGATCAGGATCTCCTGCAGATCGGGAAACAGAAACTCTTTTTGCGTGATTTTAACACCAAACAGGCGCCTGCTGACCGCGATAATTCCGCGACGTCGATCGACCTGCGTGATCGTGTTCCAGCCTGCGACCGCCAGCGACACGACGATCATAAGCAGATAGAAGATGAGTCCTGCGTTTATTCCGGTTAACGGGATGTCCGACCCTCCGATGAGAAGGCCTGCGAGGAGTATAAGCGCAATTGTGCCGTACAGTCCCCGTCTCCAGGGGCTGATCTGCATCCTCAGAGAGTCTTCCGATACCTTTCTCAGACTCAGGCGCGACCGTACCGAAATCATACCGGCATCATCCGTTGGGTGGATTGTGGCAGGCTATCACGTGTCCGTCCTGGCTTTTCTCCAGAACCGGGATAATCTGTGAACAGCTGTCGATTCGATTCGGACATCGTGGGTGGAAGGTGCAGCCTTTCGGTGGGTTTACCGGACTCGGCACATCCCCTTCGAGTATGCGTTCCTGTGTCTTGATCTCCGGATCCGCGACCGGAATAGAACCGAGAAGGCTTATGGTATACGGGTGTCGTGGATTGTTGTACAGCTGTTCGCCGGTACCGAGCTCGACAATTTTTCCGAGGTACATGACCGCTACACGGTCGGAGATGTACTGGACAACACTGAGATCGTGGGCGATAAAGAGATACGCCAGTTCGAAGTCGTCCTGCAGACTGATGAGCAGGTTGATTATCTGCGCCTGAACTGACACATCCAGGGCACTGACGGGTTCATCGCAGACGATCAGCTTCGGTGTGAGCGCCAGGGCCCGCGCGATTCCGATGCGCTGTCTCTGGCCGCCGGAGAACTCATGGGGGTAGCGGTTCGCCGCGTTGCGCGGAAGACCGACCTTGTCGAGCAGCTCCATGACCCACTTGTTCAGACGCGCACCTTTGTGCGTTCCATAGGTATAAGGACCTTCGCCGATGATGTCTGATACGACCATCTGTGGATTCAGACTTGCCCACGGGTCCTGAAAAACCATCTGAACGTTTCGACGCATCTTATGCATCTGATCCGGTCCCATGCTCAGGATGTCCTGCTGCATTGCCTTGCGACGGGCGGTATTCCGGTTCTTTCGTATTCTGTTCTTGAGTTCCCGCGACTTTTGCCCGGCGCCGCGTATCCGCCCTCCAGCAATGACGTCGTCGAGCTGACTCTGCAGCTGCTCGTACTCGAGGTCGAACTGCTCGACCTCCGCCACAACGGCCGGGTCGGGGTCAAGCCAGACGCGTCCCCTGTCAGGCTCATACAGACGAAGCACGCAGCGACCGACCGTCGTTTTTCCGCAGCCAGACTCACCGACAAGTCCGAGTGTTTCGCCTTTCCTGATCTGCACGTTAACACCGTCGACAGCTTTCAGAGGGATAGACTTACTCGAAAAAACGCTGGCTTTGACCGGGAACGTCTTCTTGAGGCCGCGGATGTCTATTAGGGTTTCATTTTTCGAGCTCACTGTACTAGTTCCTTGCTATAGGGGTATCTGTCTTGGAGCCGTCGGCGGAGCCTTTCTTTTTGCCGGAAATCTTCTGCTGGTTCTTAAGAACGCGCTTACCGGCCGCTCCAAGGTCCCGCTTGCTTATGACCCGTACTTCGTCATGGTGGAGAAAACATCGGACCTGATGGCCCGGTGCCACCTCCACTTTTGCGGGTTCCGCCTCCCAGCACTTTTTCATGGCCTTCGGACAGCGCGGGGCAAAGCGACACCCCCGGGGAAACCTTCGTGCATCGGGCAGCGAGCCCGGAATCGCATTGAGGAGTTTCCTGCTTCCGTCTGCGTTGACTTTCCTGTCACCAAGGACCGGCACCGACCCGAGCAGACCCTGCGTATAGGGGTGCAGAGGATTCTTGAAGATCTCGTGTACCGTCGAGGTCTCGACCGCCACGCCAGCGTACATGACCATAACCCGGTCGGTGAAGCTCGCGATGACCGCGAGGTCATGTGTAATGAAGGCGATCGAGGTATCCTTCGTTTCTTTCAGTTGCCTCATGAGGCGAAGAATCTGGGCCTGTATAGTCACATCGAGAGCTGTAGTCGGTTCGTCGGCAATCATGACGGTCGGCTCGCAGGCCATCGCAATTGCAATCATTGCCCGCTGGCGCAGCCCGCCCGAAAGCTGAAAGGGGTACTCGTTTACACGTTCTTCAGGATCGGACATACCAACCATGCGCAAAAGACGCGCCGCTTCCTTTATCGCGTCCTGTTTCCCGATATCCCGATGCAGACGGAGAACCTCAGAAATCTGAAATCCGATCGTAAACACAGGGTTGAGACTCGTCATGGGCTCCTGGAAGATCATCGATATCTCGTTTCCCCTGACCTTCCGCATCTCGTCTTCGCTGATTTTGAGGATATCACGGCCTTTCAGAGAAATTTCCCCGGAAATGATCCTGCCGGGCGGATCCGGAACGAGGCGCATCATGCTCATTGAGGTGATGGACTTACCACAGCCCGACTCACCGACGATTCCCAGCGTCTCCCCACGACCTAAGGTAAAGTCAACACCATCCACCGCCCGGATGATATAGTCGTGCATGAAGAAATACGTCGCCAGATCTTTTACTTCGAGTACGTTGTCCATAGTTTAGTGCTTGCTCCGTGGGTCGACTGCGTCCCGTATACCGTCACCGAAAAAGTTCCAGGCCAGAATTGCGAGAAAGATCAGGAATCCGGGCCAGAGTATCCAGGGAAAGTCCCTGACGACACGGTAGTTACGGGCAACTGAAAGCATATTGCCCCAGCTCGCCTGCGGTTCTACGATGCCAAGTCCGAGCAGGCTCAAGGCAGCCTCACCAAGGATAAACGAGGGAATAAGCAGGGTTACCTGAACGATCGAGTATGAGAAGGTGTTCGGAAGCACGTGCTTCCGGATTATCTTCCAGTGCGACAGACCGAGTGTCCGGGCGCTCATGACAAAGTCCTGCGTCTTGATTGAAAGCACCAGACCGCGAATTATGCGGGCAAAACTCGCCCACGCGATAAACGCAGTCGCGACAACAATCAGAAAGTATACCTGTATGGAATCGAGGTTCGCCGGAAAAGCAGCCCGCAGCGTCAGCAGAAGATACAGACCAGGGAACGCGATCACGATCTCACATAATCGCATTATGAGGTTGTCGGTTTTTCCACCGGCGTATCCGGCGATGCCCCCAAAGGTCAGCCCGAGGGTGAAAGTTATAGCCGCACCAATGAGACCGACGGTCATGGATACACGGGAGCCGTGTATGAGGCGCGAAAGAAGGTCTCTGCCGTTCCGGTCGGCGCCGAAGGGGAAGAAGCCACCGGTTCGTGAGGTCACGAAGTGACGGCGGGTCTCGAACATACCCATGAAACGATAGGGTATGCCTTCCTCGAACATACCGACGAAATTCTTGTTCCCGCGTGCGAGATAGATGATCCGGTCACGCTCCACGTCGTCGATCGTCACCGTATCGAGGACGAACTCTTCCACGTGATCGACGCGATCACCTGCCTCGAGATCCCGAATTGCCTGTTGCAGTCGGACAAGCCGCTCGTCGCCTTCGGGTATGCGCAGCTGTCGCTGAACCCCTTCGATAAGTTCGGACTCCCGCTGCATCTGGTTACTCGCCACCGCGACAAAGCGGTGCGTTCTTCGGCCGGGTTGCAAGGGTACGATGATCGCCCGCATGGTGTGCTGCGGTACGACTCTATAGGTCCGGCGGGCGATATCCGTCTGTATGTGCTCCCACACGAATGGCCTGAACTCGCGGCCTCCGTCCGGGTTGGTGTAGAACCAGGTAATCTGGCTCGGCGCGTGAAACGGCTTTCGACTGTCGCTGTAGGTCATATCGTAGGGAGCGAGAAAGTCGGCAAATATGACAATGAAGTAGAGAAACAGCAGTATTCCGAGACCGACGCGTCCGAGCGTGTGCTTGCGAAAGCGCCGTACATAGATAGTCCATATGGACTCTCCGTGCTCGTCTCCCTGCGAATCGTAATGCTCCAGAATCTCTTCCGAGACACCGTCCTTGATTTCCATCTGTTCCTTATCAGACATCAGCTTATCCTCACTCGCGGGTCTACCAGGGCAAGCGCAATATCGGCGAGAAGATTACCGATCACCAGCAGGACTACGCCGTACACAAGACTACCGACAACCAGATACAGGTCCTGACTCAGAACAGCTTCAAGAAGCACGCTTCCGAGGCCGGGCCAGGCAACGACGATCTCAACGAGAGCTGCACCGCTCATGACGTTACCGAGTTGAAACCCCAGCAGCGTAATCATGGGGTTAATGGCGTTGCGCAGCGCGTGCATGTACACGACCTTGTTCTCGGTCTGGCCTTTCGCGCGGGCAGTAGTCACGTACTGTTCGTTCATGATCTTGAGCATTTCGCCCCGCATGACACGGGTGAGCGTCGCCATGACGCTCGTCCCGATAACCACGACCGGGACAATCATATGTCTGAGTACGTCAAAGAACTGCTGCGTCGCTGTCATGTTTCTGAAGCCGACACTCGTCATGCCGCCAAGCGGCAGCCAGTTACCCGTCGACGAGATCAGATACAGGAGTAGAAAGGCCAGAAAGAAGTTCGGGATTGCGAGTCCGAAAAACGCAAAAATCGACACGAACTGGTCTTTCCAGTTGTACTGGTTTGTAGCCGCAAAAACACCCATTGGAATGCTTAAGACCCAGGCAAACACCAGCGACGTCAAAGACAACAGTATGGTATTCCACGCGCGCTGTCCGACAATCGCAAAAACAGGAGCCCGGTATGTCCGGGAAAATCCGAAATCACCCTGGAGGGCGTTCCAGATATACTGGAAAAACTGTGCGTACCAGGGCTGGTCCAGCCTGAACTGCCGCCGAAACATCTCAAGCTGATCACGACTGATCGCCGGATCGAGCTCCATTTGTGAAAACATGTCTCCCGGGGCCAGCTGTATGAGCGCAAATCCGAGCGCGAGAACGGCCAGAACGATGGGAACCATCTGGGCAAGACGTCGCAGAATGTAAGACAGCATGGCGGGTGACAGCCAGAGCAGCCTCACCATCCAGAGTGCGCCTTCGGTAAGAACGACGGCAAAAAAAAGATTCGTCCCGCCCGACACCAGCATTATGATAGCCAGTATGTCCAGGATGAATGTGAGTCGCCAGTTGAATTGTTTCAGTGCTTTCATGCAGACCCTTCCGCGAACCTCATGGGATGATCCCGACGTATCGACAAGGACGACAGGCAGGACGAAGTTACGCGGCAGCGGGACTCAGATACGCTCTGAACCCCGCTGCCGCGTGTGCACTATATCGTGCACACCTGCGGCCCGGCGACACCCTGAGGCGTCGCCGGTAGCACATCACCGGAAAATCCGGTGATGTTTCCTGACTTAGCGGCGGAACATTCGCGATACGATCGCGACCGCTTCAAAGCCGTTTATGGGCTGTGGCTTTACATTGCCGAGGTCGGTAGATGCTGCAACCATGACAGCCGGATTAAAGGTAAAGACCCAGGGGACCTCTTCGATCCAGATTTCCTGCAACCTGTGGTAGCCAGCTCTGCGTACATCCTCGTCGAGCGTGTAGTTCGCGTTAAGCTCACCACGTCCGAACCAGATGTCGTCGACTTCCTGCTCCCAGTCACGCAGCGGTGATTCCTGATTCGGGTGACTCATGTGCAGGTTACCGCGGCTCGGGTACACGTTGGCACCGCTGATCGGGTCAACACTACCGGTCAGTCCGATAATGATCGCTTCCCAGTCGAAGCTTCCCGTGAGCTGACCGACGATGGCGTTGAAGTCACCGGGGCGGAAGGTAATCTCGATACCAACCTCGCGCGCTTCCTGTGAGAAGAGCTCACCGATACCGACGCGCTGACTGTTGTCAGAGTTGGTCTGCAGGGTGAACGCGATTCGGTTACCGTCCGGATCCTGTCGCCAGCCGTCGCCATTCTGATCGACGTAGCCGATTGAATCAAGGAGATCCGCTGCGGCTTCAGGATCATAGGGGAAGGCAAGTTCAGGTGCGCTTTCCAGGTAGAAGGGGCTGAACTGCGGCACGAAAGCGTACTGCGGAAAGCCGAACCCGAACGCGATGTTATCAATGATGGTCTGGCGGTCTACGAGGTGAGCCATGGCCTGACGGAAGGTTCTGTTGTTGAACCATTCCAGGCGATACTCGTCCAGCGGGCCGTCCCAGTTCTGGTTGAAGGTGATAAACTGCGTCGACGCAGCCGGTCCAACATCGTAGAGACGGATGCTGAGCTCGTCCTGGCGGTCTACGAGTACGGCGTAGTCTTCGCCGCGGAACGAGGAGCTGCCACTCCCGTAGATGTCGATTTCTCCTGCGAGAAAGCGCTGCAGGGCTGTGTCGTTATCGGGCACTACGCTAAAGACAACCTCGTCAAGATAGGGAAGCTGTGTGCCTGCATCGTCGCTCTCCCAGTAGTTGGGATTGCGGCTCAGGACAATGCGCTGTCCCGGAACATACTCGGCAACCATGTACGGACCGCTGCCGACGAGCGTCGAGATATCGGTGTCGACACCCCAGAAACTCTGCATGCGACCGTAGCCTTCTGCCTCGATGATGGGCTCGAGAATGTGGCGCGGGGCCGGGGGAAGACCGGAAAGGGTCAGAAGACCGGCATAGATCTCCGAAACGCTTACGCGAACGGTGCGGTCGTCGATCGCTTCCCACTGTGCCATTTCGCCACCGACAAGCTGTGACGAACGGGCGTTACTTCCAACTTCCTCGTTCTGCACCAATTCAGCGCTGAATACGAAGTCGTGGGCGGTAATAGGTTCGCCGTCACTGAACCGAAGTCCCTGCCGAAGCGTGAAAGTCACAGAAAGCTCGTCGTCCGACACTACCCAGCCTTCCGCCATGGAGGGCTCGAACTCAAGGGTGTGCGTGTTTCGACGGAGCATGCCTGAGTGCATGAGTGCAGTTATGACGGTCGATGAGGTCTCTGCTGCTACCCAGTCGTTGAATGTACGGGGATCGTTGGTCGTTGCAAGGGTTACACTCCCGCCTCGCTCACCGATTTCCCAGCCTGCTTCACGATCGATGGCCAGAAGACCTTCGATCTGAGATACTGCTCCCTCCTCGTCTACGTCGAGGATGTCCGGAGCCTCCCGACCGCCCCCGGCGAAAGCCGCCGCGGCTGCAAATAGCAGAACGGTCAGGAGTGTTACAAAAAACCTGTAGTTCTTCATCCATGCCTCCTTATATTGGTGTGGATGTAATATAGGAAACTGTATCAGAGGTTGTGAAGTTTTGACAAGCGATTGTTCTCAGACAGTCACACAGTTTCGTGTGATTATTATTTTCGTACTACATAAATGTAGGATCACAAAATCTCTTTTTCACGAATGATTTCCGATATAATGTGAAATAAATCGTTTTAACTTGTCCTCTTTCGCATTATAGACCTATAATTCCAGAACGATACGTTAAGGGGTTCCTGCATGGCCGACGCAATTTCCGAGCACATCATTCTGAGACTCGCCCGATATCTCCGGGTCCTGCAGAAACTGAGATCGCTCGGCTTCGTGAAAGTGTTCTCGAACAACCTCGGCGACGCTATCGGTGTCACGCCCGCTGTTGTACGCAAAGACTTCTCAATGATCAGCATTACCGGAAACAAACGCGGTGGCTATACCATTGATTACCTGATTCCGGAACTCGAGCGCATACTCGGAAAACGCGAAACACAGGATGTCGTTCTCGTCGGTTGTGGAAAGATCGGCCGCGCGCTCATGGAGTACCAGGAGTTCAAGAAGGAAGGCATAATCATCAAAGCCGCTTTCGATGTTGATGAGAGCCGGATCGGCAGTCACAGCGACATCCCCGTTCTCCATACCGGGAAGCTTGCCGACTACGTCGTCGAAAACGGTATTCGCGTTGGCATCCTTGCGGTGCCTGACACATCGGCTGCGTCCGTCTTTGAGATCATGATGCAGGCTGGCATTCGGGGCTTTCTGAACTTTACGACGGTCGAACTGAAGTGCTCGGGTAAGTGTCCCGATGACGGTTGCGAAAGCGAGTGCATCGTGCAGAACGTAAACATCAGTCTCGAAATCGAGAATCTCTTCTATCTGGTAAATCTGAAAAGCTCCCTGCATTCCGTTTCATGACGATCAAACCTGCGTCGTTTCACGAGGTAAATGAGGCCGAAGAGCTGCTCGTTCAGAATGAACCGGGGTTCGCAGCCCTGAACGCGCAGCTCCTTGAGCTTCGAAGCAGGGCGGCAGGCATCGTACACCGCATGGACCGTTCCTACTGGCTCGGGCGCATCGAAATGATTCTTGGTATGCAACAGACCTTCGTTTCGCATGACAGAACGGCGGCATCGCACTTCCTGGCGGCGCGCCACTACGCTCTTGATACCCTCGACCAGCAGGAGTTCAGCGACGCGTGGCGTCTTCTGTCGGACGCGATGGGACAACTCCTGCTGATACGCGGACCGGTCTTTCAGTTCCTGTACGGCATGAAGGCCAGGGATGCGGCTCTGCGCGCGCTTGATCTCGACTTTGGAAATATCCGGGCTCACATAGCGGCAGCCGGGTGGTACCTGAATGCGCCGTCCTTCGCGGGCGGAGACATAGGCCACGCCGTGGATATTCTGGAACAGGCAGGCGGTACCGATAACATCACGAAACTCGAACAGTTTCTCGTATGCAGCCTGCTTGCATATGCATATTATGAGAGTGGTGCGACCGATTACTCGGTTGAGTTCTATAAGCGCGCCCTGAACCTGTATCCGAAAAGCGCCTGGCTTACATCAATCGGCCGCAGCATCGAGCTCGCGTAGACGGTACTCGATCCGCCTATACGTTCATGAGAATTTCACGCGGCTTGGAACCATTCTGCGGCCCCACAATACCGACCCGTTCCATCTCTTCGACCATGCGCGCAGCGCGATTGTAGCCGATCTTCAGGCGACGCTGCAGGTAACTCGCCGATGCCTTTCGTGATGTCTGCACAATCTGCATCGCCTTCTCCATCAGCGGGTCTTCAAGTTCTTCCTGCACGAAGTCGTCGTCTTCCTCGATAAAGATCTCGTCGTCGATGTAATCCGGCTCACCGAGAGTCCGGACATGCTGCACCACACGTTCAATTTCCTCGTCACTCAGGAATGCGCCCTGAATGCGGTTCAGAGCCGGATCCCAGGCGCTTGTGAGGAGCATGTCGCCGCGCCCGAGCAGTTTCTCAGCACCCTGTCCGTCGAGAATGATGCGACTGTCAACCTTGCTGGATACCATGAAGGCAATGCGCGACGGAATGTTCGCCTTGATAAGCCCGGTTATGACGTCGGTGCTCGGCCTCTGAGTCGCGAGGACCAGATGGATTCCGACAGCTCGACTCATGGCCGCAAGACGCGCGAGCGTCTGCTCAAGCTCCTTGCCGCTGGTTGCCATGAGGTCGGCGAACTCGTCGACGACAACTACGATGTACGGAAGTTTTTCGGTCGCGAGCTCTCGCTGCTCGATTCGTTTGTTATAGCTTTTCAGGTCTCGCACCTGAAGCTTGTCCAGAAGCTGATAGCGGCGTTCCATCTCGTACAGGCACCACTGAAGCGCCTGAAAAGCCTTCTTCGGCTCGGTGATCACCGGTGTCAGCAGATGTGGAATATCATTATAGAACTTGAGTTCCACGATCTTGGGGTCAATAAGAACCATCTTCACTTCGCTCGGCGATTGCCGGTACAGGATAGAACAGATAATCGAGTTCACGCATACACTCTTTCCACTGCCGGTTGCGCCAGCGATGAGGAGATGAGGTGTCTTGGTCAGATCGATGATCTGAGCGTCACCGGGAATGTCTTTGCCGATGGCAAGCGGAATGTCGTAGTCTCCGCTTGTAAACTCCCGTTCCTGTATCAGATCGCCAAAGCTGACGATTGCCCTGTCATGGTTTGGAACCTCTATCCCCACCGCATGCCTGCCGGGGATCGGCGCGACAATGCGAACCGTCTGGGCTGCCAGTCGCAGCGCGATGTTATCCGCGAGGTTCACGATCTTAGTGAGCTTCACACCGCGAGCGGGGAGAATCTCGAACATGGTAATGACCGGTCCTCGTCTGATCCCGGTTACTTCGGCTTCGATTCCGAACTCCTGAAGGGTAATTCGAAGCGTCTCCGCGGCATCCCGTGTCTTCTGGTCGATTTCCCAGTAATGCTTGTCCGGATACTCGTTGAGCAGACCCTCAACCGGTACGTGATATCGTTTCTGTCGTTTCCGGCGGACCGGCTTCTTCACCACCGGCTCCGGATCCGGCTCGAAGGCCTCTACGCCGATAAGCGCACCTTCACCGACAAGCTCTTCTTCATCCGGCTCGTCTGCACCTTCCCAGAACTCGTCGGTGTCTTCGTCGTCCACGTCGTCGCCGGCATCGTCGTCGCCGGCGAAGAAGCCGAGATGCACTTCCAGGTCGTCGCCGCCTTCAACCGCCTCAAGCTCATCAAACTCGTCCTTCATGCCGGATTCCTGCGCAAGCTCGGGCTCGTCCGCGTAGTACTCGCCCGCATACAGGCTTCGAAAGGAACCGTCCCGGTACTGCACGACAAACTCGTGCTGTTCGCCGAGATCGGTGTCCTCAACGAGTTCGTCAGCGTCGTCTTCATCGAAACGGACGCGTGTACGGCCTTCGGGCCATGCGATACCGAGACGGGAAGACGCGTACGTCGTATCGGTATCCGCGTACGCGACGGTCGCAACGTCGGTTTCGGGATCCTCGGCCGTTTCGACAGATTCTGTGCGTTCGTACGCGACCTCAGAAGCCGTGCGCTCGTCGTCGCCGTCGGTTTCGTCCGGCCCGTTTGCGCGCCACAGCACTTCTTCTGCGCGTCTCAATGCGGTCGGGGTACCCGGTCCCGCGTAGGCGGCAGCGGGTGCCGGGAGGGTCAGGACCTCGGTCTCATCAACAGGCTGTGCAGGCGGCGCATCCACCGAAAGCATCTGCCACATGCGCACCAGCGCAATGACCGCAGCAATCAGAATCACAGTCAGCAGTCCAAAGGCCCACGCACCTCTCGTTCTACCTACGACAGAGACGATGCCGGCTGTAGCCGGACTGTCGGCGAGCTGAGCATCAAATGCCAGCCGTAGGGTCAACGCAAGACTGAAGAAGGGCAGAACACTCAGGTTCAGCCCGAAGAACGCGATGCCGTCCGCATCCCGCCGGACGAGCCACGCGTTGATGCCGAAGTACAAAGGCACGAAGACTGCCGCGGCGTGAAAACTGCGGACAAGATAATGCGCCGGAAATCCGAGCATGATCACGACTCCGACGCTCGTCAGCGACAGAAGCGGCAGCAGGGCGAAACTCAGCCCGAGTAGAGCGCTCACGGAAGCAAGCACGTGTGATGTAGTACTGCGTACGGATTTCTGCACGGTGAACCAAACCCTCCCCTGGATACGTCTATACTATCGGTAGTCCTTCCCTGCCTGTTTAGCCTCAAACGACCAGTCAGGGTCGCAGATCACCAAGCTCGGGAAAGAACAGACGTATGACGCCGGTGCCGTCGCCCCGACCTGAGAGGAACTCGTAGTACACGGCACTTACCGTGATATTGCGTATGTAGCTTCGTGGCTCCTGAAATGGAACCGACTCGTGAAAGAGGATCATCGGCAGACCCTGCCGCTCGGAAAGCCAGGTCCGAACACGACCCTGACCGGCATTGTATGCAATCATCGCGGGGACCCATGCGTCCAGTCGGACAACGAGATCGTTCAGATACCGCGCGCCGAAACGCAGATTCGTGTAGGGGTCGGTGAGATCGAAATCCGTTACACGCAGGCGGGCAGCTACATCTGCGGCCGTTTGCGGCATAAGCTGCGCCAGCCCCGTTGCACCAACCCAGGATTGAATCTGCGGATCGAAATAGCTCTCCTCACGGACCAGCCCGTAAAAGATATCGCGTTCCAGGGGGAACTCGTCGAGAACCCTGTCCATTTCCTCGGCGAAAGCCTCGGGATAGATGATGCGTGCCAGATCGCTGTCGAGAATGGCTCCTTCGAGCGCGGTAAGCCGATTCGCCGTCCTCAACGATCGAAGGAAGTCGCCCTGATCAGCGAGAATGACCGCGAGCCGTCTGAGCACATCTTCACCCGGATGCCTGCCTTCTTCCCTGACCGCTGCGTACGCACGGTCTACGAGTCCGAAATCCAGATACCCCGCCACAAGGCGATCGTCGAGGCTCTGCACGGGAGGCTCAACGACACGCGCGTCGTCCGGCATCCCGCGAAGAGGCTCACCGAGCATAACCGCAGCGAGCATGCGGTAGTAGATGCTTCCGTTCTGACGATACGCGGCCTCAAGCACATGTGAACGGGAAGACACTCCGGCCGGAACATCCGGCACCCACGCTGCGCTCACGAAACCGGCGTCGATTGCTGACGCAAGGGCGACCCCGTACTGTCCCAGGGTGCGCTCGGAGGCGTAGCGCCGGACAGGCCCGTAGATCTCCGCGAGGTCCTGCCAGCGTCTGTTCACAAGCAGATGAGAAAGTACACGTTCCCATATCTCGTTGAAGGGAAGCGGATCGTGAATCATCGAAAGATAGCGGTCCGCACGCTCGATAACACCGTGGTGGTCGTAGCTGATCTGTGCGTGCAGAAGATGGAACAGGACACGATCGCGATCCGCTCCCGGTAGCGCTTCTTCAAGCGCCCGCTCAAGAACACGAACAGCCTGACGGTTCGCACTCTCCGCCCTCCATAGCCGTCCGGCGGCCTCAAGCGCGTATGACTCGACTTCCCCCGTGAGTCGTATCGAAAGCGCTTCCATGATCTCAGCCCCGGCAGCAGACTCTCTGCGCCTGAACCAGGCCTCCCGAAGATCACCGATAAGTACGCGCGAACCCAATGCCTGCGCCGCTTCACCGGACGGGGCGCGATCGGGATCCTCCCTGACGGTCGCGAGAAAGTCGGCGGTCGACTGCCAGTCTGCCTCTGCAACTGCTGAGCGAAACTCGAGCAGCTCGTATTCAAACGGCCGCAACTCGCGTTCAACGTGATCGCGCACGCTCCCGGAAATCCCGTCCTGCAGGTAGTCGTGGAGTATTACCAGTCCCCGCCCGCGTGGGGCGCTCTGCAGAGCCTCGCGTATCGTGTCAACCGCCCGATCGTGTCCGGTTGCGAGCTGTGCGAGGGCGGCCCAGGCGGACAGTACAGCCGGTCGCCCGAAGGCCTCGTAGCGCTCGAGCATTTCTTCGTAGCGCCCGAGCGACCACAGCGTTTCAATCCAGGCCGAAGCAAGATCGTCATCGATGTCTTCAACAGACGACAGAGACCCGATCGCCCCGACGGCTGTGCCGCGCTGCTCGTCGGTGCGGGCCTGCTCGAGCATTACCCGCGCTGACCGGCTACTCCAGGGTTCTTCTCCGTGCGCGTGCTGCCGTCCGAGAAGCGCGAACGCAAGCTCCTGTCTGCCCAGGTCCTCCAGGGCCCGCGCCGTGTAGTAGGCACTTCCGCGTTCTATACCGTAGATTTCCACGCGGTCGAGACGTTGCGGATCGACATCTATCTCCACGAGAAAGTCGTAGGAGCCTTGAGACATGAGGTCCATTGCCGCCGAAGGGTCGAGGCCGAGAAAGGTGGGATGCGTTTCGCAGGCGGACAACAGGAGCGACGCACTGAGGAGCATGATGATGTGTGAACGGAAGATGGAACGCTTACCCATGGGTGCTCAACGACGATGAAGTGCAGAAATCAGGTGTCGCGACGACGTCGAAAGGCTCTCGGAAAAACGGCTTTCCCGCGCAACCCGACAGGGCTGACCAGGGGAATGCAGGCCTCCAGAGGCGGCACCGGATCGCCCTCAAGCAGCCGATACACTATGAAGATGAGCCCTGTCAGAATGGCAATCGCAAGCACGATGTACGCAATGAAAAGGAGTTTTGGTACCGACCCCCCGGTTTCAGACTCGGTAACATCACCAGAGCGGGCGACACCCGCATACGAGGAAACGGTCTCGTCAACGGAGACAGGCTCCGGGCCGGCATCGTCCTCAAGGTCAGGAAGCTCAAAGTCTTCCTCGGTGAAGCTCCCTTCGGAAAAGCCTTCTTCGGCAAAGTCGTCAAATGATGCCTCGAAGGAATCACTATCGTCTCCATCTTCGTCTTCGCCTTCGTCGAATGAAAAGTCCGGTTCGTCGGCGAGATCGGATTCGGCCGTGGCCTCGCCGACTTCGAAATCCTCGTCCTCGCCTTCGTCCTCGTCCCCAAAATCCACAAGGCCGGGCTCGTCGAACCCTGAGAGGTCAAAATCATCACCTACCTCAAGCTCTTCATCTTCGGAAAGCGAGAAATCCGGCAGATCCTGCATAGCACTGTCTGAGTCGCGAAGGCTGACGGAGAGACTCTGGTAATCACCCGAGGATGAATCGGTTGCCGTAGCGTTAAGATTACCCTGCTCGTCGATCGCGATGTTCAGCGTTATATCGGGCTCACCGGCGGGAGCAGGAGTCAGATGCTCGATTACCAGACTTCCGATATAATCGGACTGCTGATCCTGCTCGCTTTCCATCTGGAACAGGTCGATATGCACACTTGACTGATTTTCGTGAACCGTGGTCAGGACCATACGGCGTTTCGTGCCGTGTGGGCCACTCAGGACCGGCACGAGTTTCCTGTCTGCTGTCCGAATTGCAATTACCGAGTCACTCACTTCTGATCCTCCGTAGCCCGGGGCACGAGAGCCGGGCTTTTCTCATCTTATGATTGAGCATCGGCGTAAATCAAGATTCATTGACACCGTTCCCACGGAACAGGAATAATCTCGGCATGCTTGCACTCCCGGTACTCATCGGGCTTCTTATCGTCGGGATCCTCGTACTGCTCGGTCTGAGTATAATGGTCGTACGCTGGACCAGTAGCGGTAGCCCGGGAAAACGACGGAAGCAGCGTGACCGCAACACCATCATCAAGGACGCAAACCGGAAACTCAGCCAGAATCCTAAGGATACCGGCGCACTCAGCGACCTTGCAGAGGTGTATTACAAGGACAGGGAGTGGGAGAAAGCGTATTCAACCTACACCGCCCTGATGCAGCTCGTACCAACGTCGCCCGAACTCGACGATTTTACTATTACACTTCGCCGGGGGCTATCGGCTCTACACCTGAAGAAGTGGACCGAAGCCTACAAGGATCTCTCGGTATGTCGCAACTCGAAGCAGGACGTGTTCGAGGTTAACCATAATCTCGGCTATCTGGAGTTCCGGCGCAAGCGCTACGAGCGGGCAGTTGCGCTGCTGAAACAGGCTTCGGAGCAGCAACCCGAGCACACCGACACCTTGCGGTATCTCGGTCAGAGCCTGTACCGCATGAAGGAATATAAAGCAGCCGGCTCAGTACTGAAACGTGCCGTTGAACAGGCGCCTGGAGACAAGGAGAGCATGTTTGTTCTCGGTCAATGCGCGTTTGAACTCGGGCAGCAGGAACAGGCTCTGCGAACCTTTACCCATCTCCGGGGAGACCCCGTGCTCGGTCCGAGCGCGGCACTGCGATCGGGCAGTATTCGCATGCAGCACCGTCGATACAAAGATGCGATCATGGACTTTCAGATTGGACTGCGCCACGAGCAGATAGCGCCTGAGCTGTCGCTGGAGCTGAAATATCGCCTCGCCGCCGCGCACTCCAAGAACCAGGAGCTCGATCAGGCGCTCCCCCTCCTTCGCGAAGTCTACTCTGTCGCACCTTCGTATAAAGACGTTGCCGCGCAGCTCAGTCAGGTCGAGGAGTTGAACAGCAACCGCCACCTGCAGACCTACCTGATCGGCGCCTCGAGTGACTTCGTGACCCTCTGCCGACGTATCGTCTCGAATTATTTCAAGAAGGCTCATATCAAGGTCACCGACATACACGTTGAAGGGAACGAATACGCGGATATCCTCGCCGAGGTCGAAACCTCCAGCTGGGAGGATCTCATTCTGTTCCGCTTCATGAGAACCAACGGAGCCGTCGGCGAGCTCATGCTCCGGGATTTTCACACCCGGATCAAGGACGTGAAGGCGGGACGGGGACTCTGTCTCAGCGCCGGAACGTATACCGAAGGAGCACAGGCTTTCGTCGAAGCCCGCCTGATCGACCTGCTCGGCAAGGACGAACTGAACAAGATTCTTGAACGACTCGCAGCCCGCGGGTAGGAGCACCGGCCCGCAGGCAGGAGCATCAGCCCGCGTTACGGGTGATCCGCAGAATGTGCCGGGAATTCGGAGGAAGGAAACTGGCATTCAGCGCCGTGAACTCGCAACGAACACGTGAACGCGTTTCCTGCGGCAGCTGCTCTATTTCATTCCTGGTTTTCTCGATCCGGCCCTTCAGAAACATACCTTCACCACCGTCCGCGAGAACCGCGAGCAGATCCTGTATGAAGCGCTCGTCGACCGGTTGGTACGCGCGGGCTGTAATGATGTCAAAGCGCCTCGGAGGAAGGTCCCGGGTCTGCATATGGCAGATTTCCACCCGTGACAGCCGCAGGATCGCCGAAACGTTGCGCAGGAAGCCGCATCGACGCTCCATGCGTTCAACAAGGCTGACTGCAAGCTCAGGTCTCGCGAGCGCGACCGGTACGCCCGGAAGTCCGGCGCCGCTGCCAAGGTCGGCAAGGGATGGCTGGTGACCAGCCTGGTCCCCGGACGTGCGTGAAAACGGGCTTCGCGCGATAAATTCATCGAGAAAGCGTACGAGGGTCAGGGAATCAAGAATATGCCGGGTGATGATATCCACTCCGGCAGCGTCGACCAGCCGCAGTTTCGGATTCCACAGCTCGATTTCCTGCACGTATCGTTTGAGGTCTGCGGCGAGTCGGTCCGAGTACAGATCGAGTTCTTCGAGTCCCGAAGCAAGGACCGATTCGGAGCGACTGTCCACGGACACGGCTATGAACGCCGCCTCTGCACTGAGGCCATGAGCACCGCAATATCTGAGTTTCGGACACCCGAAATACGGCTTGCCTGCCCGACGTTCAGCGGTCTGATCTGATTGAGCTTCTCACGACTCTCAGTCGACAGACCGGTGACAGCATCGAAATCAAATCCGTCGGGGATGCGAATCCGTTCGATCTTGTCCATGCGGAGTATCTGTTTTTCCTGACGCGCGACGTAGCCTTCGTATTTAACGTCGAGCTCGACCTGCCGGAGCCATTCACCGGGAATAATCTCGCCGTTTGCTTCCACGAGTTCCGGAGCGACGTACTGCACGTCGGCGAGCGAAAGCTGGGGATCTTTCAGAATCTGGTACAGGCTCTTGCCGACGTGTCGTTCAAGCAGCAGCTTCTTTCCGTTCATGGCGGATGCCGCATCGGAGTCAAAGTCATTCTGTGAGAGATGCCTCTTCTGAAGCAGCTCCTTTATCTCGGCTATCGTATCCCGCTTCCTGCAGAAGGCCTCGTAGCGGGCCTCAGGATGCAGCCCCAGCTCGTAGCCTTTCTCGAACAGCCGCATGTCGCAGCTGTCTGCGCGAAGAACGAGCCTGTGTTCGGCCCGCGACGTGAACATACGATAGGGCTCTTTTGTACCAAGCGTCACCAGGTCGTCGCAGAGCACCCCGATATAGGCTTCGGCCCGGGAAAGCACAAACGGAGGAGCGCCCTGCAGTCTCCGTGCTGCGTTGATTCCTGCGATGAGCCCCTGCCCCGCTGCTTCTTCGTATCCGGAGCTTCCATTCGTCTGCCCGGCGATGAAAAGATTCTCGCAGAGCTTGGCTTCCATGGTGGGATACAGCTGCGAGGGATCGATATAGTCGTACTCGACCGCGTAGCCGGGTCGCATAAGCTCCGCGTGTTCGAGCCCCGGGATGGTATGGATAAAGGCTTCCTGTACATCCTCGGGCATAGACGAACTGATGCCGTTAAGATACATCTCTTCGGTATCGAGTCCTTCGGGTTCGATGAAGATCTGATGCCTGTCCTTATCCGGAAACTTGACGACCTTATCCTCGATGCTCGGGCAGTAGCGCGGGCCGCTTCCGACGATCAGGCCGGAATACAGGGGACTGCGTGCCATGTTCTCTTCGAGTACACGATGCGTCTGTCGGTTCGTGAATGTGATGTAACAGGACAGCTTCGGGCGGTTCACCGACGTGTGCGAAAAACTGAACGGGACCACATCGTCATCTCCGAACTGCTCTTCCATTTTATCGAAGTCGAGACTCCAGCGCGCAACCCGTGCCGGCGTGCCGGTTTTCATGCGACCCATGCGGAATCCCAGTCCAGCCAGTGTCCGGTCGAGACCAAAGGCGGCCGGTTCAGCCAGGCGACCGGCGGTTTCGGAATACTCGCCAATGAACACCTTACCGTTCAGAAAGGTCCCGGTGGTCAGGACGACCACTTTCGCCGACATGCGTTTTCCGCGCTGCGTCACTACCCCGGTAACCGTGCGCCCGCTTGAGTCGAAGGTAAGGTCGACGACGGTGTCCATGTAGAGATGCAGGTGATCCTGACGCTCGACTGTTTTTTTCGCGAGAACCTCGTAGGCTTTCTTATCAGCCTGTGCCCGCGGTGCCTGAACGGCAGGGCCCCGGCTCCGGTTCAGTACCCGGAACTGTATCATTGTTGCATCTATCAGCCGCCCCATTTCCCCACCAAGAGCGTCAATCTCGCGAACCATGTTGCCCTTCGCGAGACCGCCGACGGCGGGGTTACAGCTCATCTTGCCTATGCAGTCGAGATTCTGGGTGACCATCATTGTTTCAAAGCCGAGACGGGACATGCACATTGCAGCTTCTATGCCAGCGTGCCCGCCTCCTATGACTATCGCATCAAAGTCCATTGTGGGCTGAGTGTACCAAAAGCGGCGTACGGATAGCAATTATCCGCTAATTAAGAAAAACGACCGAGTCTCTGGATAGCGGATCGAGCTGCGGTATCCGTGAAGCCTGCAGGCGCAGGATCGATGGTGCTCCTCCGTAGGCCGAGGTGGAGTTCGTGGTAATGACCCGCCCTTCGTGCTCCGGGAAGGGTCCGCGCGAAGCCTTCCGCGGCTCATGACTTCGGATTATGTGCCGGATTGAGAGCGCCTCACAGACAGCCGCAGAAACGTCGGGTCCGAAGGCGCGTCCGGCACCCCGTATACTGATGTGTTCACCCGGTGCCGGAACCGGGTCGTTCCAGAGAAACTCCGTTTCACGCGCCGCGTCCGGGTTCTCAAGCTGCTCAAGGGAATCAAGATGCGAGCCGACCCCCCCGTGCACGAACAGCGCATAGCCAGGAATCCGCGCGCTCAGCAGAAGCGTGTGGGCGAACCCGGTGAATCGGCGAAAAAACGCTTCCCAGCTTCCCCGCTTCCGGCGAGCTTCTTCGATGAGATCACAGGGGTGAAACAGCGGCGCCCCCTGATCCGTATAGTCCTCATGGTTTCCTTTCAGGGCGATCACGCGGTCGGACTCGTGCAGCAGAAGGTCGTGTATGGTCTCAATAACCTCGACGCCATCCGGTCCCCGGTCTGCGTAGTCGCCAAGAAAGACAATGAGGTCATCCGCACCGGCCTTCGATAAGCCCCGTTTCAGCGATGCGAGATCGCCGTGTACGTCACCGAACACGAGTATATTCCGGCAGGCCTCAGGGTCGATCACAGCAGATTTTCCGTGTACAGCGTACATGTTCTCCCTCCTATTTCCCGACGCAGAACCCTCCGAACATGGTTTCCAGCACATCATCGGTTGAAACCTCGCCGGTGATCTCGCCGAGCGCCCCGACCGCATCCTGCAGGTCGACCGCGACAATGTCGGCAGGCATTCCATCGTGAACCGAAGCGATGGTTCGCTCAAGAGCCTCTGCTGCGCGGCGCAGCAGATCGTGCTGCCGTGCACTGTCGACAACGGTCTCGTCTCCGGTCAGCGCAGCAGCACCTCCGGATATGCGGCTGAACAGGGCATCGAGAATCCCGGTGATCCCCTCGCCTGTTTCGACACTCGAGCGGATATATCCTTCAGGCACCGCATGATCCACCGGAAGCAGATCTACCTTGTTCCAGACCTTGACCACCGGCTTGTCGGGAGCAAAGCTTGCAAGATTCTGTTCATCCCCGGTCGAAACTCCCGCGGTTGCGTCAACGAGATACACGACGGCAGCGGATCGGGCGATTATCTGGCCACTGCGCCTGATTCCCTCGCCTTCCACCTGCTCGTCGACGTCTCTCAGGCCTGCGGTGTCGACGAGCTTGACGGGAACGCCGCCAACGTCAACTGAAGCTTCTATGTAGTCCCGCGTCGTACCGTGAACGTCACTGACAATGCTGCGATCCTCGCGAAGGAGGGCGTTGAACAGACTCGATTTTCCGGCATTCGTCGCACCCGCGAGCGCGACAAGCACCCCGTCCTGATACAGGGCCCCGGTTCGATAGGTGTCGGCGAGAGCAGCCACGTCGTCGCGGGCACGAATGAGCGACGCGATATCGTGAGGCACCTCGCCGGTGTCCTCTTCGGGGTAGTCGAGCTGTATTTCGACACCCGCGAGCACGCGCAGCAGCGACTGCTTGATCGCTTCGATGCGGCGTTCGAGACGTCCCGACAGCCGGCCGAGCGCCAGCGTCGAGGCGGTGCGGGTCCGGGCCCGGACGAGCTCGGCTACCGCCTCAGCCTGGGTCAGCCCGAGCTTGCCTGCAAGGAAGGCTCTGAGCGTGAACTCGCCCGGGCCCGCGGGGCGGAATCCGGCGGCCCGGAAGGCTTCCAGACAAGCCTGAATCACTGAAAGACTCCCGTGGCAGCTCACCTCCACGCTGTCCTGACCCGTGTAGCTCGCCGGAGCCCGATACACCGTACATACGACCTGATCGATGCGCTCGCGACTGTCCGGGTGCAGAAGGTATCCGACGTGTGCGCGATTCCCGTCGGCTGTGGCGATTGCACCAGGGCGGGAAAAAAGACGGTCTGCGTATGAAATACAGTGGTCGCCACTCGCCCGAATGACGGCAATCGCGCTTTCGGCGTAGGGAGTAGCCAGCGCTACGATACAGTCATCGGTACTGGTATAGTTCGTCTGCACGTTTTTCCTCGGTGTCTGGTGTCTTGTTGCCCATGCGGGCTATAACGTCACCCGTGACCACGGATGACCACACACTTCTATGGCAACAGTATAGTCTCGACAGCGTACTACAGCCCATCATAAACCTGAAAGACCACGAGATCATCGGTGTAGAGGCCCTTGTGCGCGGTGTCGACGGACGGGGGGCGATCTGCACGCCCCACACACTGTTTGAGACCGCGTCGCAGACAGGGGGCATACTCGTGCTCGACCGTCAGTGCAGGGAAGCTGCATTCAGATCGTACCAGCGCATCCATGGTGATGACCGGCGGTACTCTTCGTGAACATCACCTCGTCACTGCTCGAGGACCCGTCGAGCAGTGATGACTATCTGCTTGAGCAGGTTACGCGCTGGAACATCGATCCCGGGCATGTTGCGATCGAAGTTGTCGAAAGCGGCATACAGTCACTGAGCGTGCTTCGTCGTTTCGTTGAGCGGTACCGGGCATACGGTTTTCTCATCGCGCTTGACGACTTTGGTGCTTCACACTCCAATCTGGAGCGTCTTGTTGAACTGAAACCCGATATCGTCAAGATCGATCGACACCTTGTATCAGAAGTCCACGCCAGCCACTACAAACGATCGGTAGTAGAAGCCATCAATGGCCTGTGTCACAGTCTCGGAGCCATAAGTCTGGCTGAAGGAGTCGAGGAAAGCCAGGAGCTCGAATGCCTCAGCTCCCTGGGGTGCGATCTATTCCAGGGCTATCTCCTCTCACATCCTCTGGAAGATTACGATTCGTCGCTAACTGAAGTACGGAAACGCGTGCTCTGGCATGCCTCGCAGACGGCCCTCCGTATAGCCGATAGTGCTCGGGGCGTACATGATGAGATTACACGCATTGTAGAGACAGGACGGCACCTGGGACGTGAACTCCAACGCCTGTCTCGCATCGACGAACAGCTTTCAGGGCTCATTCGCAGGCTACCGGATATACAATGCGCATATGTGACCGACCTTCACGGCATGCAGATCACAGAGACCGTCTTTAATCCGTCGACAGGAACGCGCGAAGGGGTTCTGTTCAGACCTGCCCGGCGCGGAGCGGATCACTCCCTGAAAGACTACGTGTATCACATACGTTCGCTTGGTGCTCCTCATTTTCTAACCGGCGCGTATCTCTCGCGGGCGACCGGTACTCTGTGCCGCACGGTGAGTGTGAAGACATATACGAAGGAACAGACTCCTGTTATCCTGTGTATCGACATCGTACAGGCGTGATGTATTGGGAGAACGACATGACTGGATCCTACGACAACCCACTTCCTCAGGGACCGGGGAGTCGCGCAGAACAGGCGGACCTCAGCGGTATGACGCGAGCCGACGCGACAGCGTACGTCGGTTCCTATATTACGTCCCTGAATCAGTTGAAACAGCAACGAAAAGAAGCGGAGGACCGTATCGCACTCTGGAAGCGACGGGCACATCTGGCGTATGAGAAGCAGAACCGTGAGCTTGCCGCGACTGCGCTTGCGGAATGGAAGCAGGCTGAAGAAACGCTCGCACGGCTGCAGAGCGAAGAGGCTGATCTTTCGGAAATTGTGGTGCTCATGAAAAGCAACCTCGAACGCCTCAAGAGAACACCCGAGATGAGCGTTGACGCGGCTGCGCTCGCCGAGCAGCTGCAGGAAGCAGTTGGTGACACGAAAACCAGTGAGGCGATTCGAAGCATTAACGTCGATTCCGAGCTCGAACAGCTCAAGCGCAAGCTGCGGGAAGAAGGCGAGTAAGCTATGGCTCGCAGAGCAGTTTTTCCCGATGCCCCCCGCCCGGTGATCCTCGCGCACCGCGGGTTCTCGCGCCTCTACCCGGAAAACACCATGAAAGCCTTCGAAGCGGCGTACGACGCCGGGGCCCACGCGATCGAACTGGACGTACAGGTGTGCAGTACCGGTGAGATGGTAGTCTTTCACGACTACACGACCGAGCGCGTAACCGGCTCGCCCGGCCGTGTCGACGAGACCGGCTGGCGTGCGCTGTCCGAACTTCGCGTGCATGAGACCGAAGCGATTCCTCTTCTCCGTGAAGTCTTCGACCGCTTCGGCGATCGACTGTGCTACGACATTGAGATCAAGCACAAAGTGCACGGACCATCAGGCATAGAACAGGCTCTCGTTTCCATGATTTCGTCGCGTGGACTCGACAGGCGCTGCCTCGTGAGCTCCTTTAACCCCTATGCAGTAAAAGAGATAAGACGCATCTCGGAAACGATACCGGTAGCGGTCATTTATTCGCACGATCCCGAGGTGCCACGTATCCTGCGGAGCGGATTCGGCCGGTACATGTGTCAGGCAGACGCTCTGAAACCGGACCACGCACAATACCGGGGCATGCACGCGCTTATAGCCCGGATGCAGGGACGCGAGGTTTTTGTGTGGACGGTCGACGACGCGCAGGTCATGAAGGAAAGCGTGGCTCGAGGTGCGGCGGGTGTCATAACCAACGATCCGGCCCTCGCCGGCAGTGTTCTCTACGACCGGCCCGTGAAGGAGGGTCAGTCCCCCTCGGATTGAGCTCCGGCAGAGAGGCGGTCGGCAAGCGATACCCGGTCACGGTGCGCGACAACACTGCGAATGCGGAAGGGGATCACGCGCGCTTCGTTATGGAGCGCTGAGAGACGTACGCCGGTGAACCGGGCGTCCCCGAGATCGATACTGGTCTCAAAATCACCTGCTCCGCGTATATGTACAACACCGTCCTGGTGCGAAAGACGCAGAACCAGGACCGGGGGATCGTCGACGAAGGTCAGCGTTCCGATGCGCTCTCCATCCTGCGTGGCGCTGCCCGAAGAACTGACGTCAATCAGCTGACTGCGATCGTCGGTCCCGGTACCGTCGGACTGTTCTATTTCGAAGCGGAATGTACCTTCGGCCTCGGGAGCCGTTACGCCCAGGCCCAGCTCGACGACAAGCTGTTCATGCTCAAAAAGAAATGCCGGAAACAGGACCGATGCACCCGGGTCGAGTTCCAGCGCTCCGCGCCGAACGGTAACCCGGCCTATGGTTTGCAGTTCATCGGGCACAAACATTCCCTGGAACCCGCGCGCATACGCGAGGCGTCCCGCGTAGCGACTTTCCATCGCGTTACGGAACACCGCCGAGTCGGTTCCTATCTGCCCTTCACCGTCCCTGAACAGGATACCTATCTCGTCAACCAGCCCCCGGAAACCTCGCTCGGCGGCTCCAATGCGGGTAACTCCCTGTCTTGCCGTGATCTCGGACTCTTCAACGTCGATCCGTGCGCTTCCACCTGCGTGTTCCGCCGTAACCGGGGAGGCCGGGAACGCGACCGCAAGCTCGGAAATGTCAACGAGGCGTCCGTTCAGGAACCAGAGTATGGCCGTGCTCCGTTCGGCGGGGACGACCGAAACGGATAACAGAGCTGCTTCGCCACCAGGAAGCAGTCCCGGCGGGCCGCTTGCGAGATCGTCATGATCGCCATTTGAGAGACGCACCGCGGGCGTGCCATCCGCATCGACTGAGACTGCAAATCGAAATGAGGGTGCACTTGTTTCGGTCTCGAAGAGCGTACCCGAAGGCCGCGAATCGTTCCCTGCAGAACCCGCTGACGAAGGTTCAGGCACGATACGCGCGTGAAGCGTGAACGGGGTCGGCGTAGCACCGATAAAGGGTACGCCCGCGCCCTCGGACTGGAACCCGCTTGAACCATCGAGCGTGTATCCGAACAGACCCTGAACGACGCTAAGCCTGGGGTGGCCGATTACCGTATGGTCTGTCGGCTCATCGGCGATCGATGCACGAAATCCATCGTCGGACACACTGCCCTGAAGGCGATACAGGAGAAAAAACGAATCGATGGAGCCGAGTTGCGATTCTCGGGCGCTGCGTGCAGAACTCACCAGAACGTCGGCAGACTCGCGTATGGATGAACGAAGATCCGCGAGACCTGACGCGGACGGTCTCGAGGGAAAGACTTCGAGTCCGATCCGGTAGACCGACTCCCGGGAGGGCGCCTGCCATTCGATCTCGGTATACCCGTCGGTTGCGTACCCGGACGCGAGTATTTCGTCCCCGATCGACCATCGCAACCAGGGATCACTGCCATCGGGTACCTGCAGGGTCGCCTGCACGATGCCGGAAGACCCGGGCGTCATGGTAGCCGGGTACACCGACAGACCATCTACTGCGAAGATTTCGTCGACCACAAACACCGAGCGCCTGATCGACTGAATCTCTTCGGGGCCGTTGTAGACGGTGATAATGACGGTGTAGAGACCGGGGCTCAGGTCTTCGAGCGACTCGAAAAGTACACGGTCAGCCCCAAGTTCATCCCTGTTGACGCGTCGCTCTCTGCGCTCAGACAAGCCCGAGGACGTCAGGCCGCTTATTTCAGATGCTGGTTCAAGCACGAGAACGACGGAATCAAAATCGGATGTGTCGGATTGAGAACGCAGGGTTTCAAAGGATATGCTGAGACCGTCGGAACGCTGCACGGTGCTTCCCGAGTCGACCATGCGTATTTCTACGCTCTGTTCGCCATTGGCATCCGGGAGAAACAGCGCTCCCCCCTCGCACGCGAGCAGACCGGCAATCAGAACCAGTGCGAATGCGGTGCGGGTACGCAATATGCTGTGAAGAAACGGAGATCTGTTCCTGAGCATATGGCTATAGTATACCACAAGTACCGTCTAAACAGCGACCATGAGGCCTTGTTCGAACAAAAAACCGGTGTACTTACCCGAATACGAGCATAAACAGACCGTACCCGAGCGTGACAGTCAGGATCAGGAGCCCAAGAATGGGAAGCACGACACGGGCGGCGACCCACAGCAGCAGCAGTATTTCGCGACCTCGTATGCGGTCTTCGTTCACGCGGGAACCTCTTCCTCTGGCGGGTGCACGAGATGACACGCAACCTCTCGTCCAACATCTGTTTTTTTGAGCTTCGGGACCACTGTTTTACACACCGGCATGGCGTGTGGACAACGGGTATGGAAGGGGCACCCCGAAGGAGGGTTCGCCGGACTCGGAACGTCACCCTTGAGGATAATACGCTGCTTTTTCTCGGTCGGATCGTTCACGGGAATCGCGGACAACAGAGCCTGACTGTAGGGATGAAGCGGCTCCCGGTAGAAGTCGGCCTTGTCCGCGACCTCGACGAGTTTGCCAAGATACATGACCCCAACCCGGTCGGCCATGTGCTTGACCACACTCAGGTCATGGCTGATAAACAGGTAGGTCAGCTCAAACTCATCCTGCAGGTCCTCGAGCAGATTGATGACCTGACTCTGTATGCTCACGTCGAGAGCCGAAATCGGTTCATCGGCGACGATAAACTTCGGGTCGAGGGCGAGTGCACGGGCTATGACGACACGCTGCCGCTGACCACCGGAAAACTCGTGGGGATAGCGCGTCGCGTGATAGCGCTCAAGACCACAACGAACGAGTACTTCCTCGGCACGCTCCTGAGCCTCCTGACCGTGTGCAACTCCGTGCACGCTGAGGATCTCGCGTATCGCCGTTCCAACCCTCATCCGGGGATTCAGAGCGCTGTATGGATCCTGAAACACGATCTGCATGTCCTTTCTGAGCTTTCGCATGCGCTCACCGCTCGCGCTGAACACGTCCTCGCCCTGAAAAGTGACCTCACCACCAGTTGCTCCCTGAAGGCGGAGTATCGTCCGGCCGGTCGTGCTCTTCCCGCACCCGCTTTCACCGACGAGCGCAAAGGTTTCACCGGGTACGATATCGAACGATACGTCGTCAACGGCCTTTACGTGCCCGACAGTCCGGCTGAAAACCCCCGTACGTATAGGGAAATATTTCTTCAGACTCCGGACCGACAGCACCGGCTTCGTATCACTCATACTGTCCCTCCATACTCGCCTGGGCGACTGCTGCCGACGCCAGCGGTTTCGCGTCCTGCTCCGGGACATTCTCGTGCTGCCAGCACCGTACCGTATGTCCGTGAGCCAGCTCCCGTTGCCGGGGCATTTCCCGGCTGCAGATCGTCATTGCTTTCCTGCAGCGGGGATGAAACGGACAGCCTCCCGGCATTTCAAGCGGATTCGGCACATTACCGGGAATAAAGCGAAGTCGCCGGCTGAGTTGATCGATACCGGGCCGTGAGTTAATGAGCCCCTGCGTGTAGGGATGCTGTGGATCGTGGAAGAGTGTCTTTACATCAGCCTGCTCCACAACCTTCCCGGAATACATGACGACGACTCTATCAGCCATTTCGGCGATGACACCGAGATCGTGCGTAATAAACAGAATCGCCGTATTGATCCGGTCTTTCAGATCACGCATGAGTTCGAGGATCTGTGCCTGTATGGTCACATCGAGAGCAGTCGTCGGCTCGTCCGCGATGAGAAGCTTGGGGTTGCAGCTCAGAGCCATGGCAATCATGGCCCGCTGCCGCATGCCGCCCGAAAAGCGATGCGGATACTCGTCTATGACTTCCTCGGGACGGGGTATACCGACAAGTTTGAGCATTTCTATGCTCTTCACGCGCGCGTGTCGCGGGTTCAAGCCCTGGTGCAGCCGTATTGACTCAGACAGCTGGTTACCGATGGTGTAGACGGGGTTGAGACTTGTCATCGGCTCCTGAAAGATCATGGCAATATCGTTTCCCCTGATCTTTCTGATTTTTTCCCTCGACAGCGTAAGCAGATCAGTTCCGTCGAAGATGATCTGTCCCCCGTCAATGGATGCCGGTGGTGTCGGGAGGAGCTGCAGTATGCTCAGGGAGGCGGCAGTTTTTCCACATCCGCTCTCTCCGACGAGCCCGACCACTTCGCCAGCCTTGATACTGAACGATACGTTATCTACGGCCCGTACCTTTCCACCCTCGGTGTTGAAGCTCGTCTGAAGATTCTTGACTTCCAGCAGGTTCTTCATGGTGTATATCCGTTCCTATCGTGTTTTCGGATCAAGCGCATCACGAAGACCGTCACCGACCAGGTTGAACCCGAGTACCATGAACAGGATCGCGAGACCCGGGTAGGTTGTCAGGTGATGAGCCGTGCGAATGTATGCGCGACCGTTACTGAGGATGGCTCCCCACTCCGGGGTCGGTGCCTGTGCGCCGAGGCCAAGAAATCCGAGACCCGCTGCCCACAGAATTGATGTTGCGATCTGGAATGTACTCTGCACGATTATGGGGGCAAGGCAGTTCGGAAGAATGTGTTTGAAGATGATGCTGAAGTCGCCAAGGCCGGCTGCGCGCGCGGCGGCAACGTAGCTCTGCTCTTTAACCGCAAGTACCGATCCGCGGACCAGGCGGGCGTACACCGGAACGCTCGCGATACCCGTTGCGATCATGACGTTCTGCACGCCGACGCCGAGAACCGTCACGACAACTATGGCCAGAAGAATGCCCGGAAAGGCAATCATGATATCGATGAAACGCTGGGTAATTATGTCGAGCTTACCGCCGTAATACCCACTGACGGCACCGATAGGGACGCCGAATACGACCCCGATGAGTGTAGAGATCAGTCCGATGTTCAGTGAGATACGGCTTCCGAATACCATGCGGCTGAACAGATCCCTCCCGAGTTCGTCGGTCCCCAGGAGGTGCTCAGCGCTTGGACCCTGCAGCCTCGTCACAAGCGATGTCGACGTCGGGCTGTGAGTTGCGATATACGGGGCAAAAATGGCTACTATCAGGAAGAACCCGATAATGACGAGGCCTGCCACCGCGGCGCGGTTGCGGATCAGGTGCTTCAGGACTTCCTTCAGCTCGCTTGTCTTTTTTGTTTTCTCTTTTGGCAATGTTGCATCGGTCGCTGTTGCTGTGCTCATGACTTACTCCTCTGATCCGCCCTGATAGTGAATACGCGGATCAAGAAAGGCGTATACGATATCGACAACGAGATTAATCAGCACAAAAAGCAGGGCAAGCAGCATCACGGTACCCTGAACCACCGGATAATCCCGTCTGAGAATTGCGTCTACGAGTAGCCTGCCGACACCGGGCCAGGCAAAAACGGTTTCGGTCAGAACTGCTCCGCCGAGCAGGATGCCGAACTGCAGGCCGAGAACCGTTACAACGGGAATCAGGGCGTTTTTCAGGGCGTGCTTGTAAATTACGACGCGCTCAGTAAGTCCTTTCGCTCGCGCGGTCGTAATAAAGTCGAGACGCAGGACTTCGAGCATGCTTGATCGAGTTATGCGGGCCATGAGCGCGGCACTCGCACTTCCGAGCGTCACCGCCGGGAGAACCAGGTGCCGCCAGCTTCCCATCCCGGTCGCAGGAAGCAGCCTCAGCTGAACCGCAAAAAGAAGCTGCAGCATCAGCGCCAGCCAGAAAACCGGCGCTGCAACCCCTACGAGGGCAATAAACATGCTCGCATTGTCAAAGAGGGAATTGCGCCTCGTCGCTGAAACGATTCCTGCCCCAACCCCGAGAACGGTAGCAAAGGCCAGCGAAATAGAAGCAAGAAGCAGAGTCCGTGGAAAACGCTCGGCGATTTCGGTTGTAACCGGCCGACGCGTAAAGGTTGACTGTCCAAGATCACCCCGGGCCAGACCTCGCAGATACAGACCAAACTGTACGTGCAAGGGCTGGTCGAGGGCGTACCGTACCCGTACCTGTTGTATAAACTCGGGCGTTGCCTGCACTCCCGCAATGGCCCGCGCCGGGTCACCAGGAATAAAGCGGACAATAGAAAAAACGATCACTGCAACACCGAACACAACGGGAATGGTAAGTAGCAGTCGACGGGCAATGTACTGATACACGGGTATCTATCTCCGTAAAACAGAATCGACGTCGCCACGGTCGGGATGACCGCAACGACGTCGTATAAATTTCTCTGGACGCTATGACAACTGACTATCAGTCGATGAAGAACGCGTCCCAGGCACTGAGGTTCTCCAGGGGATGATGGATCAATCCGCCTACATTCGAACGCACAGCGTTAATCTGGCCTTCGTTGTAGAGGAAAATCCATGGAGCATCGTCCCAGATCAGTTCAATGGCTTCGGCATACATCACTTCGCGCGTCGCAGGGTCAGTCTCTACCCGGGCTGCGGAAAGCAGCTCGTCGACACGTTCGTTGCTGTAGAAACCACGGTTATTTCCGTTCGGATTCCACTGCTGCGTGTGAAGAAGGGCAAACAGTCCATAATCGGAGTCAAGCGTTACCGTACCCCATCCAAGCAGGAAGGTGTCGTATTCGGCGAGCTCCGGGGGCTGTGCCGTGAAACTCAGGTAGCTTGACCACTCGCGTGTTTCGAGTGTTGCGTTTACGCCGACGTCTGCAAGCATGTCCTGAACCGCTTCGGCAACCGTTGCATCAAGCGGATAGCGACCGGTCGGGTGATGTATGGTGATGTCGAGTCCGTCTTCAAAACCGGCTTCGGCAAGAAGTTCACGCGCCAGGTCAGGATCGTATTCGTAGGGGCCGACAGAGACGTGGCCGAATACTGCGTCTACAACCGGTGCATCTGCGACGAAGGCGTTTCCACCGAACAGGCCGTCAACGATAGCCTGCTTGTCGATTGCGTGGTTCATGGCGAGGCGTACGCGTCGATCGGTAAAAGGCTCGCGGACGTTGTTGAAACTGATGTAGATCGTACGAACACTGGTCTGATACACCACGTCTATGTTCGGGTCAGCATCAAGCCTCGCGGCATCCTGAGGAGGTACGGCCATGATCGCATCCGCTTCGCCGGTTTCAAGGGCTACGATGCGCGCCGATGCTTCGGGGATGAAGTTGAAAACGAGGTTTTCGATCTGCGGTGTGTTTCCGTAGTAGTCCGCATTGACGCTCATCGTAATGCTTTCACCGCGGTTCCACGCATCCATGACGTAGGGACCGGTACCGACAGGAATCTCAATGGCATCATTCGGACCAAGACCCGCAAGCTGTGCCGGGCTTACAATGCCGATAAAGCTGTGGGAGAGGTGCGAAAGGATAGGCGCGAAGGGTCGTGCGAGTCGGAGCTCGAGTTCATACTCGCTGACCGCGGTAATCTCCTGCACGCTTCCGAGCAGGAATGCGTATGCAGCTCCGACTTCCGGGTCGACGAAGCGCC
>RECN01000167.1 GCA_007694005.1 Spirochaetaceae bacterium | reverse complement strand
TTGACGTCGAGGCCTGCGATTCGTCCGGCATCCTTGGTAGCCTGGCGCTGCGCATCGTTGAAGTAGGCCGGAACGGTGATAACCGCTTCGCTTACTTCTTCGCCGAGATAGTCTTCTGCGGTCTGTTTCATCTTCTGAAGGATGGCCGCAGATATTTCGGGCGGTGTATGTTCCTTGCCGCCCGCCTTTATGCGGACCTCTCCCGAAGCGCCTTTTACGATCTTGTACGGCACCATGGACGTCTCTTCGTGTACCTCATCGTAGGCGCGTCCCATGAAGCGTTTTACCGAACCAATCGTGTTTTCCGGATTGGTTACCATCTGGTTCCTCGCGGGTTGTCCGACGAGGCGATCACCCTTGCTGGTGAAGCCGACCATACTCGGCGTCGTTCGACCACCTTCAGAGTTCGTAATTACAACTGCTTCCTTGCCTTCCATGACGGCAACGACGCTGTTGGTTGTTCCTAAGTCTATTCCTATCATTCGTCCCATAGTTCTTTCTCTCCTTTCTTGTGAAGTGTATGTATTCATCCGTCTCGGGTACCGGTTTGCCGGTGCCCGAGGCGGATGAAGACCGGAGCGATTCCCTCTGGAATGCTCCGGTCGGTGCGCTGTCAGTCAGCGATAGCGATCTTTCGTGGTTTCACCGCTTCCTTGAGTTGCAGGTGCACCATCAGAACCCCGTCTTCCATGTGTGCGTCGATGCGCTCCCTGTCGATCGTCTCGTCCAGAGTATAGGTCTGGTAGAAGTCTGCATCGCGGCGTTCCCGTACAAGGTACTCGTCACCGTTACCGGGGACGGTGGACCCGTGGATGGTCAGGGTGTCGTCCTCGACCTGAATATCGATATTATCCTTCGCTACCCCAGGCATCTCAACCTGCAGGATAACCGCATCCTTGTCCTGTCGAATCATCGACGCAGGGCGAACGGTCCGTCGATTTGTCTTTTCATGTGTCGCTGTAGCCATGGTTCTTCCTCCTGTCTCCTTTACTGTACGTTTACCGAAATGCTGCGGGCCTTGACTTCTTCACGCTTGGGCAGGGTGATCGTCAGTACCCCGTCGGCCATGCGGGCTTTCACCTCATCTGCATTGATTGCCTTGGGCAGACTCAGTGTGCGCTGGAATGAACCGCTCCAGATCTCGCATCGGTACACGTGATGCTTGTCGTCTGCGTTCTTGAGGGTCTTTTCGCCCTTGATCGTCAGGACGTTGTCGGCTACCGAGATATCGACCTGATCCCGCGTTACCCCCGGGAGATCGACGTCGACGATGTACTCATCGTTGGTTTCCCGGACATCCACCGCAGGGGCTACATTCCGGTCAAAAATCCCGGGTGCGGATTCTGCCGTGTCGAGATCGAACAGGCGGTTGATCTCATCCTGAAGGCGGGCAATCTCCCGTCCGGGATGCCAGTCGTTCCGTCCGTTCATCCGTCGTGTCATGAGTTCGCGTGCCATAATGCACCTCCAATCGATTAATGATTCAGGTCGGTGCGGAGCCGGTCACACCGGATCGCACCGTACGTCTATATATAAGCAGGAAGCGTGCCAACTGCATTGCTTAACCCGATCGAAGTTCATAAGTGCATGTAATAAAAAGAATTACATGTTATCTGACTGCTGTCGGCGGTGGTGCGAAAATCTGCGTTCCAGCAGCAAATGGATCAGTTTGATTCAGCCCGCAAAAATAGCAGGAAAGATGGGTCATAATTACGCACATGAGGCATATGGCCCCATTATCCGATGGTTCCTTCCTACACAGATTGATTTTCGCTATAGTGTTCAGGTGAAAAACGCAGAATCAGTGAATAAACGGGTCAAAATGCTCCGATCGGTGCTTGCAGATACAGGGCTTGACGGCTATATCGTTCCAAGCAGTGATCCGCACGGCGGCGAGTACGTCAGCGCACACTTCCAGGCTCGAGCCTGGCTCAGCGGCTTTAAGGGCAGCGCAGGAACGGTGGCACTGACCGCCGATGCCGCCGGTCTCTGGACGGACAGCCGCTATTATCTCGAAGCTGCGCGGGTGCTCGAGGGGACTCCCATCAGCCTGTTCAGAATGCAGGAGCCCGATGTGCCTTCGATCACCGCGTTTCTCTCGGACGCACTCTCGCCCGGCAGTCGTGTCGGTGTACCCCGTCACGCCATCGGCTGTACCGAGTTCGACCGAATGCAGGCCGAGCTCGCGGCTCACGAGATTGTACTTGAAGCGAGCGATGATCTGGTCGGGTCTATCTGGGACGATCGTCCGCCCCTGCAGATGGAACGGGTCGTTGCACACCCGTGCGAGTTTGCCGGGCAGACCCGGGCCGATAAGCTTGCACGGGTGCGCAGGCATATGCAGGGCGAGGGAGCTGACGTGTACCTGATCAGTTCGCTCGATGACATTGCATGGCTCATGAACCTGCGGGGTTCAGACATTTCCTATAACCCGGTGTTTCTTTCCTATGCAGTGCTGACCGCCGACAAGGCCTGGCTCTACGCAGGCGAACAACGGCTTGACGCAGACGCGGCTGCCGCTCTCGCCGAGGACGGCGTGGAAGTCCGTGAGTACGAGGATGTCGCCGCGGATCTTACCTCGCTTACGGAGAACCGTCGGGTCCTGTTCGCGGCCGACCGGGCGTGTGTCGCGCTCCGGGATGCTATGGCGGAAAGCGCTCAGATCCGCACGGCCAGCGATATTACCACGAAGCTCAAAGCCCGAAAGAACCCGACCGAACAGGCCGGAATTCGTGCGGCCATGGAGCGCGACGGCGTGGCCATGGTGCGCTTTCTCATGTGGCTCGAACAGGCAGTCGCGACCGGAGAAGTCACTGAACTCTCCGCCGCTGCGCAGCTGCGCGAGTTTCGCGCCATGGGGGAGCGCTTCGTCGGAGACAGTTTCACGACGATATCCGGTTTCGCAGAACACGGAGCAATCGTTCATTACAGTGCCGATGAGGAAACGCAGGCGACGCTCGGCGAAGGGGTATATCTCATCGACTCGGGTGGGCAGTATCTCGACGGGACAACCGATATTACCCGCACGGTCGCGTTCGGGACGGTCCCTGACCAGGCCAAAGCCGACTTTACTACCGTCCTCAGAGCCCACATCGCGCTCGCTGAAGCCCGTTTTCCGACGGGGACAAACGGGGCCCAGCTCGACATGCTGGCACGGTCGGTAATGTGGGCGGAGGGAACGAATTACGGCCATGGCACCGGCCATGGGGTGGGGTGTTACCTGAACGTGCATGAGGGGCCTCAGCGGATCGCTCCGCGTGGATCCGAAGTCGCACTCGAAGAGGGAATGCTCAGTTCAAACGAGCCCGGCCTGTATCGTGCCGGGCAGTGGGGGATACGTCTCGAAAACCTCGTTCTCGTAACCGAAGCCGAGCAGACGGACTTCGGTCAGTTTCACCGTTTTGAGACGGTTACGCTGTGTCCTGTCGATCTGAGTCTGCTCGATGCATCCCGGCTTCGTCCGGAGGAGCTTCAGTGGCTGAACCGCTATCACGCGGAGGTATTTGCCCGACTCAGCTCCAGGCTTGAACCGGCCGAGCGTGCGTGGCTCACCGAGAAGACCCGGGCCGTCACGGTTTAGCAGCGTTTATGTCTATGCAGCGGATTCCGTATCGGACAATAGGGATCGTCGGTGGAGGCCAACTTGGGCTCATGCTCTGCGATGTCGCCCGACGTATGGCGTTGAAGACGGTCGTGCTCGACGCGAACCCGCAGGCACCTGCGCTGCGTCGTGCAGACGAGACCGTCATAGCCGACCTTTTCGACCGTGCCGGTCTGCGTGAGCTCTGCGATCGGTCGGATATTGTAACCTTCGAGATCGAGCATACCGATACCGGCGCGCTGTCGGATTTCGCGTCCGAGGGCAGGGCTGTCATTGCGCCGTCGCCGGCGGTCCTTGAACGCATACGAGACAAGGCGCTGCAGCGAAAGACACTCGCGCGTCACGACGTTCCTCAGCCGCGTTATGTTCTCTGGGATGAACCTTCAGAGAGTCCGCCGGACGGCATGGCGTTCCCCTTCGTACAGAAGCTGCGCACAGGCGGCTACGACGGCAGGGGAGTTGCCGTGCTTCAGGACCCTGCCTCGTCACGCCTGCAGGGCGCGAGCATAGCCGAGGAGCTCGTCGATCTCGAGGTCGAGCTTGCCGTGATCGTTGCACGCAGCGGCGACCCCGCGACGGGTGAAACGCGAGATATGCGTTCGTACGCGCCGGTGCGCATGGACTTCGACAGTTCCCTGAATATCTGCACCCGCGTCGTAGCGCCGAGCGGTGTGTCCGCCACGGTGGAGCGTCGTGCGATAGCGATTGCCGAGGCGGCGGTGGCTGCGTTCGGCATCGTCGGGGTCTGCGCGGTAGAGCTTTTCGTCGCTGCCGATGGCAGGATACTCGTGAACGAGCTTGCCCCGCGCCCGCATAACTCCGGCCACCTCACTATAGAAGCTCACGCGACCTCGCAGTTCGAGCAGCATCTGCGCGCAGTGTGTGGCCTTCCGCTCGGATCGCCGGAGCTGTTGCGGCCGGCGGTCATGCTCAACCTGCTCGGGGGCGCGCATTCAGGACTCCCGGTCTGCCGTGGCTATCACGAGCTGCATGCCATCCCCGAGACCCGTCTGCACTGGTACGACAAGAGCCCCTGTGCACCGGGGCGGAAAATGGGGCATATTACCTGTCTCGGAGATACGGTCGAGGAAGCAATGAAGCGGGCTGATCAGGCGGAAGGGCTGTTCGCTTTAGACGGATCATCGGACTGAAACAGGGTAGTGAGCATGAACACAAGGACAGAAAACACCCCGGTGCGGGTAGCCGTCATCATGGGGAGTGACTCTGATCTTCCCGTCATGAAGGCAGCGAGTGATATTCTTGCCACCATGGGTGTAGGTGTCGAGACGACGATCGTAAGCGCACACCGGACACCCGATCGCATGTACGAGTACGCACGGGCTGCCGCATCCCGGGGTATCAGGGTCATCGTTGCCGGGGCTGGGGGGGCGGCGCATCTTCCCGGTATGGTTGCGGCGCTGACCGAGCTTCCTGTGATCGGTGTGCCGGTGCGGGCGTCTCATCTGGAAGGTCTGGATTCGCTTCTGAGTATCGTGCAGATGCCGCGCGGGGTGCCCGTAGCCACCGTAGCAATCAACAACGCGATGAACGCCGGGCTGCTCGCAGCGCGTATAATTGCACTCTCGGACGAGACGGTCGCTGCTGCCGTGCGGGCACACATGCAGACGTCGCGCGACGAGGTCTGCGCGAAAGCCGAACGCCTTGAGTCCATCGGCCCCTCAGAATATCTGAAGTAACAAGGAACAAACATGGCATTGAATTGTGGAATCGTCGGGCTACCCAATGTGGGTAAGTCGACTATCTTTTCCGCGCTCACGAGCGCCCCCGCGGAAGCGGCAAACTATCCCTTCTGCACGATAGATCCCAACGTAGGGATCGTGCAGGTACCGGATTCGCGTCTCGACCGCATAGCGGCGATTATTCCGCCCGAGAAAGTCATACCTGCAGCTGTCGAGTTTGTCGATATCGCGGGGCTTGTCGCAGGCGCGAGCTCAGGTGAGGGGCTGGGAAACCGCTTTCTCGCCCACATACGTGAGACGGGCATCATTGCCCACGTGGTGCGCTGCTTTGCGGATGATGACATTGTGCACGTGGCAGGCTCGGTTGACCCGGCGAGGGACATAGAGACGATACAGGTGGAACTCGCTCTTGCTGATCTTGAAACGGTGGACAAGCGTCTCGCACGGCTCGAGAAGGAAAAGCGGGCGAACGATCGAGAGCTTGCCAAGAAAGCCACCGCACAGGATGCGGTACTGCAGAGCCTGCGCGCGAAGCTCGAAGAGGGGATCGGTGCGCGCAACGCCGGGCTTACCGAAGAACAGCAGGCTGCGATCGCGGATCTGCACCTGATCACCGCGAAGCCGCAGCTCTACGTCTGTAACGTGGACGAGAATGACCTCGGCGGCGAGAATGCATTCGTGGCGCAGGTGCGGGAAATCGCTGCGGCCGAAGGCGCTGACGCCGTTGTTCTGTGCGGGCGTCTCGAGTCGGAGATCGCTGCGCTCGAGACCGTCGACGAACGCGAAGAGTTCCTTCGCGAAGCGGGTCTCGAAGAGAGCGGGCTGAACCGGCTGATTCGAACCGCGTACGGACAGCTTGGTCTGAGAACCTATTTTACCGCCGGGCCCAAAGAAGTGCGTGCGTGGACCTTCCATCAGGGTAGTACTG
>RECN01000112.1 GCA_007694005.1 Spirochaetaceae bacterium | reverse complement strand
CTCCTCGCCAACAAGAATGACGTTCCCTACCAGTCGCTGGTGAAGGTGTTTCTGTCCGAACGAATCGAATCGGAGCTGCAGAAACACGGTCCGCAGAAGATCAAGAGCTGAACTGGCCCGGAGGGTCACGCAAATCTTAAAAGGTCGCCGCAGAATAGCCGCAGATACCGCGTTACGGCTCAGTCGGTATTTCGGCAAATCTGCTGAGTTCTGGCTTGGAATCCAGGACGAGTTCGACTTAAGGGATCAGGAAGACGAGCTCTCTGAAGAACTCTCCCGCAATCCTCGCGCCGGGCAGGTAATTGGTTCGTAGCAGGGGCATTATCCTCCCCACAAGGCCCATCGAACAGCCGCCGCCGAGCTTCGGGTGCTCCCCCAGAGGTGGCTTTTCGGAGTATCGGCTTGCCGGAAATCGATCACTAAAGTATCACTATGGTATGATCACCGAACACGGGAAACCGTCAGCCTACCTTGTGGCTGTCGACTCCTTCGAGTTTATGCAGAAGAAGCCAAACAGAAGATGAGCATGTGGCTCGACTGATCTGGTCGCGGCCTTTCCGGCGGTCGGTTTTTGTCATAGTGTGATCGAACGAGAGCGCACCGCCTGCAGCACGAGCTGAAAGGAGGCCTGTACATGGAACACGCAGGGAAAATAATGACCGTAACCGGTCCTGTCGAGCCGAAGGATTTCGGGTTTACGCTGCCGCACGAACACATACTCGTGGATTTCATCGGAGCCGCTGAAGTGGGCCCACACCGCTATAACGCTGACCACGTTGTGGAGACCATGCAGCCCTACCTCGAGGCGGCGCGCGCTCTGGGAGTCACCGGATTCGTGGAATGCACGCCTATGTATCTCGCGAGGGACGCGGCGATACTTCGCACGCTCGCGGAACGAACCGGTATGCACATCCTCACCAATACCGGCCAGTACAAACCGCCGTACCTGCCGGAGACGACATTCTCATTGAGCGCTCACGAGCTCGCAGCGCAATGGATAGAAGAATGGAACGAGGGGATTGACGGGACCGGTATCCGCCCGGGCTTCATAAAAACGGCTGTTGAGCCGGGTGTCCTTCCGGATATTCTGCGCACGACCATAACGGCAGCGGCGCTCACGTCCCGGGAAACGGGGCTTACCATTGGTACGCACTGTGGAAACTGGCTTGCCGCCCGCGAAATCCTCACGATACTCGAGACGCAGCAGGTTTCGGCTTCACGATGGATCTTTATTCACGCACAGAACGAGTCAGACAGTGCTCTGCTTCTTGACGCAGCCTCGCGCGGAGCGTGGATCGAGCTCGACGGGATAGGCGAGGGCACCGACGAGGCGCATCTGGTGCCGCTGCTCAGACTTCTCGACGCGGGTTTCGAAGCGCAGATCCTGCTCTCTCAGGACGCTGGGTGGTACCGTGTGGGGGAGGAACCCGGCGGCGAGAAGAAGTCGTACACGTATATCATTGACCGCTTTCTCCCACTCCTGGGCCGCTACGGCCTGAACCAGCAGCTCATCGACACACTCATGATAGACAACCCCGCGCGCGCCTTCACGATTCAACCGTAAAAGCGGCCCCCTCACTGCGGGGGCGCATCCTCCGCCGCACTTGCCCAGGTCCGGTTCGGCTCGGGGCCCAGGCGCAGCCGTAACGTACCGCCTGTGGCGAGCCGTGCGTGGGGTACGTAAGCCTTCTCGAGGGGTTCATCATCAATCCAGGCCGATTGAATGTACGGGTTCTCCTCCGCGTTGCTCTGGGTCTCGATGACGAAGGTCCCGCCCTGTGCGTAGCGTGGGTCGAGGTGTATCGTGACGCGGTCGAATACGGGCGTGGTGATTTCGTAGTTGGGCTCGCGCCTGCATCCGCCGCTCACGTCGAAGAGGCCTATGGCCATGAGTACGTTCAGCGCACCCATCTCGCCCTGGTCTTCGTCGCCGCTGTAGCCGCCGTAGGGTGTGATATCGCTTTTCGCGACGTCCATTATGCGGCGGACCCACTTCTGGGTGAGCCACGGAGCACCGGCGTAGGTAAAGAGGTGTGCGATATAGAGTGATGGCTGATTCCCGTACTCGACGAAGTTCGCTTCGTGATGCTGGTTTCCCGGTGGCACGGTAAACTTCCCCGGCTCGGCTTTCTGGAAGACTTCATCCAGGCGATGAATGAAGGCCTCGCGGCCACCCATGAGCTCAATGAGCGCGGCGACGTCGTGCGGGACGTGCCAGAGGTACTGCCAGCCGTTGCCTTCAACCCATCCTTCGCCCGACATGGGGTCGAAGGGTTCAAGCCACGCGCCGTCCATGGTACGCGGCTGGAAGAACCCGGTCTCCGGGTTCCAGATGTTCCGGTAATTGCCCGAGCGTTCGCGAAATCGTGCAGCGTCTTCGGTATGGCCGAGCGCGGCCGCGAGTTCTGCGAGCGACCAGTCGCAGTAGGCGTATTCCTGGGTCTGGGTCGCCCCTTTCAGGTGAAAGGCGTCGGCCTCTATACCCACGGGCACGTATCCGCGCTCCATGTAATACTCGACTCCGCCGCCGACTGAGGTATCGTGCTCGTAGCCGGCTTTGCTCATGAGTCCGCCCGGGCCGTGGTTCCGTACGAGTCCTTCGTAGGCGAGGTCAACGTCGAAGTCCCGGATCCCTTTCTGATATGCCGCGGCAAATAGGTGGGTCGAACTCGGTGAGACCATGACGTAGGTGTAGTTGCCGCCCGAGGGTCCGCGGGGAATGAGCCCACCGTTGCGGTAGATGTCCAGAAAGGTGTTACAGAAGTTCGTGATCACCTCCGGGTAGGCGATAGACCAGAGGATGTTGATGTTCCACTGCGCGCCCCAGAAGGCGTCGCTGTTGTGGTGTTCGTAGCGCGGACGGCCGGTCTCGTCGAGCGGGATCTGGCGTACGACCTGTTCGGGGCCGGTCATGTCGCTGTACGAACCGTCGACGTCGCTGACGCGTCTGCGGCCGAGCAGCGCGTGATACAGGTCGGTGTAGAACTTTGTCGTCCGTGCATCGGTTCCGCCTTCGACCTCGATTCGTCCGAGCCATGCGTTCCACACATCGTCAGCTTCCCTGCGGATGCGGTCAAATTCCCAGTGGGGGAGTTCGGCCTGCAGGTTACGCCTGGCACCTTCGACGCTGCAGTAGGAAATTGAGACTTTCAGCTGTACGACGGCTCCTGGGCCCAGATCGTAGCGTAGCGCTACGCCTCCGGTTCCGCCGTGTTCGCCCACGTCGGGACGAATTTCAGCGTCGTCGCCGCTCACGCTGTCGCTCCCCTTCCACGCATCGAGCGCGTCGAAGGCGCAGTCGGTCTGGAGGACAAAATAGATGCGCGTCGCTTTGGGTCGGCGACGGGTCGGGGCGTTCTCGACGTAGCCGACGAGTTCATTCGATCCGTTGCGTTCGACGTGAAAGTCCGACATAGCAGACGGACCGACTTCCGCACCGAGATCGAGCAGTATATGACTTTCACCGCCGCGTTCGAAGGTGTAGCGGTGGAAACCGACGCGATCGGTCGACGTAAGCTCGGCACGGATGGCGTAGTCGGCGAGGGTGAGGGCGTGATACCCGGGGCGGACGGTTTCCTCGTCGTGCGAGAACGATGACTTGTACTCCTGCGCTCCCCGGTGGCCGCGTAGTTCACCGCTTGTGGGAAGCACGGGTATTCCCGAGAGCTGCCAGGCGTGCACGTGGCTGAACCAGAGCACGTAGGGTTCATCAAAGCGATACCCGCTTCCCCACGCCCCGTTCTGCATGGTATCCGGGCTCAGATTCACCATGCCGAAGGGACGGCAGGCCGAGCTGAAAAAGAAAAAACGTCGGTTCGCGGTGTCAATGAGCGGGTTTACCCAGTCTGTGGGGCGTTTCATGGTATCTCCTTGTTCACGGACGCGACAGCAGCGCGTTCGCTTCATCATCATTCTTGAATGCTTCCTGTTCCGCTTCTGCATCTGCCTGACTTTCGAGCCTACCCGAGGCCGGCTCCCGCGTCAAAACCGAAGTTACACGAGTTGACCATTTCGTCTCACAGGCTATACTCCGGGGCATGTATACACCCGTGTCGATTCTGAGCCGGTTCCAACACGCGGTAGAACGGATGCTGCTCAGTTATCCTTTGGGCGACAGGTCTGGAGGTTTTGTCACCGCCGACGGTGTGTCTTCGGGCACACATGTTGCGAATGCACGTTTTATCGCTATGGCCGCCTGGTGCTACTTTGATCCGCTTTCTGCCGTACGAGGCAGCTCACGGCTGCGAGACCGCATCGAAGGTGCGCTTGAGTTTCAGGTTGACCTTGTCCGGCAGACCGGGCTGATCGATCTGGAGTCGACGAACTGGCAGTCGCCTCCGGATACGGCTTTTACCGTCCAGCTGCTCGCACCACTTGTCGACCTGGCGCGGCTGTACGCCGACGTCGACGAAGCAGACCGCATTCGGGAGCTGCTTCTCGACTACGTGAGAAGGGCGGCGACCGGTATAGACGGTGGCGGGTTTCATACGCCGAATCATCGCTGGGTCGTGTGCTCAGCGCTCGCGTATGCGCAGTCTCTTATTCCCGGGCTCGACTTTTCCGACTACACAGGACGCATACTTGCTGAGGGCATAGATATTAACGACGACGGTGAGTACTCCGAGCGCAGTACCGGTGTGTACACCGCGGTATCGAACCGGGCGCTGATCATTATGGCCGAACGACTTGATAAACCCGAGCTTCTCGACCACGTTCGCCTGAGTCTCGATTTTGTGTCCAGGCTTTTTCAGCCGGATGGATCGGTTGTAACTGCAATGTCGTCGCGTCAGGACAGGGGCGCGAAAGTCTTTCCTCAGGAGCTTGCAGACATCTTTCTGATCATGGGTGATATGGATCAGAACGATGAGTGGATACGGCGCGCTGATTCGCTTGTCTGCGCTACAGACACCGCGGAACCGTCGCCGTGGCTCCCGTACCCCTGGCTGCGGTCTCCGCGTCTGCGCGATCGAGCGGCAGCGCAACCGCCGGTGTCGTTGCAGGATGCCGGCCAGACCGGGCCTGGCCGGGAACACGAACCTGCGCGGACTTTCATGGCTGATTCCGGTCTGTACCGTGTTCGAGATGGAGCGCTCGCGCTGACGATTCTTCGCGACAACCACGATCTGCTCAATCTGATCTGGGGTTCACTTCGGGTGCATGCCATGCGCATCGCCGGCACCTACTTTGGTCGAATGCGCTTCGAAGCCCGGACCATGGAGGCGATCAGCGGTGGAGTGCGCACTGCAATAGGGGCGCAGGATTTTCCTTCCGTGGGCTATTACCTTCCGGTCAACCGACCGGTCACCCTGGAGGAGATCGATCACATCCGGGATGAGCGGGAGAGGGTCGGGCTGCCGCAGTTTGATCTGCAGCTTGACGTGACCGAAGAGGAAGACGGGTTTCGATTTCACCTGCGCTCATCCGGCGGAATGCCGGGTGTGCTCGTTCAGATCGAGCTGTGCCTCGATACACCGGAGGCCTGGCACACCGACACCGCCGTTTTGTACCCGAATCCCGAGGCTGAAGCGGCAGTCATCCTGCAGAATGGTTATGGAGTGGTACGGAGTGGCCACTACGCGCTACGCATCGGTCCCGGGACAGACTCCCATCGAACTGCATATATGCGTGGCGCGGTTGCTTCAACGGGCTGGCGGGTGACAATTCCGCTGCGCACCCCTGTTGATTACGTTTTGTCTCTCGATCCGGGGTACTTCAGTGACGCGGAGAACCGCTTTGTTCCGCGCAGCGAAGCACCGCGACTTTGAGTAGCTGCGGCGTATCACTCGGCCGAGGCGAACACCCTGTCGGTCCGCGCCGCCATAATAAAATCGTTCCGGTGTAGACCCTTGATCGTGTGAGTCCACCAGGAGATCGTTACTCGACCCCATTCAAGAACGATACGGGGATGATGGTCGGCTTCTTCGGCGAGGGCTCCGATGCGGTTCACATAGGCGAGGGCTTCGGCGAAATCCGTCGCGCGCACCGTACGCGTGAGCTTCGGGATAGCGTCGTCGGTGTCGACGGTCCAGCCGGGGAGGCGTGCCGACAGGGTTGCAATCTCGGCCGAAGACAATGGTACCGCACCACGGTGACACGGAACACACAGTTCTGTGTGGAGTTCGGACATATGACCTCTCTTCTGGGAGTATAGCGGATTGACCACCGTTCACGAAAGAGAAGGCGAACCTGAAGTCGGGCCGCGCGCATTCAGGCCCTGTCCACGAATAGATCCGGGGCTACACCCGAACTCGGCCTGGAAGGCGCGGGTGAAGGAGCCGCTTG
>RECN01000053.1 GCA_007694005.1 Spirochaetaceae bacterium | reverse complement strand
CAATCGCGAAAGCCAGAATGACAAGTACCGGTGTTAGCATAGCGTCCTCATGTTCTACCCTGCGAGATCTCCGATGTAGCCCTCGAGTTTGGCGACCTTGTCGGCGAGCTCGTTGCGTTTGCTGCGCTCGTGGGCGACAACCTCGTCGCCGGCTTTGGACAGGAAGCCCTCGTTGGCGAGTTTGCGGTCGCTTGCCGAAAGCTGTGAGCGGGTTTTCTCGAGGGTTTTCGTGAGTTTGGCGATTTCTTTCTGTACGTCGATTGCATCACGAACTGAAGCATATACCTCAAATCCGGTACCGACCAGTGTTACAACACCGGCAGTGTCTCCCGCCGTGCTGCCGATTTCAAGCGTCTGCGACCCGACGAGGCTTGAGATCAGGTCGGCGTGCGCCTCGAGGAACCCGTCTGATACCGTTCCGGCATCCATTCGGACCCGCAGAGGAATCTTGCGCCCCGGGGGTATGGTAAACTCACTTCTCAGCGTACGCACCAGTCGGACGAGCTCCTGAAGCACGGACACGTCGGCCTGTGTTTCGGGGGCGTTACGCGCGTCTGTGTACTGTGGATACGCTGCAATAATAAGCGCTTCTGCGGTGCGGACCTCAACGCCGTTCTCTGCCGGTAGCGTGCCGTACAGTTCCTCGGTCAGGAAACTCATGAAGGGGTGGAGCAATCTCAGGCTCTCTTCGAGCACGTGCAGAAGCAGACTGACCGCACGATCACGCTCAGCCGTGTCGTCCTGATACAGGCTTAGTTTGGTCGCCTCTATGTACCAGTCGCAGAAATCGTTCCAGAAGTACTCGTACACTGCGGTTGTCGCATCATTGAAGCGGTACTGTTTCATGGCATCCGCGACACGACGCACGGCGTCGTTGAGGCGATGATAGATCCACCGGTCTATGGGCTTGAGCGCTATCGTCTCGAGGGACAGGAGCGTACACCCTTCCGTATTCATGAGGATGTAGCGTGTGGCGTTCCATATCTTGTTTGCGAATCGGCTCCCGAAGGCAAAGTCACTCTCGTCGAGCAATATGTCCTGTCCCTGGGCGGCGAGATACGCGAGGGTAAACTTGTGGGCGTCTGCTCCGTAACGGTCGACAATATCGAGCGGGTCTATCCCGTTGCCGAGACTCTTGGACATTTTGCGGCCCTGCTTGTCACGGATAATTCCGTGCAGATACACGTCCTGAAACGGTGCTTCGTCCATGAACTCCATTCCGGCCATGATCATGCGGGCGACCCAGAAAAAGATGATGTCGTAGCCGGTTACAAGGCTGCTTGTGGGATAATAGCGCGAAAGGTCGTCGGTCTGATCGGGCCAGCCCAGGGTCGAAAACGGCCACAACCAGCTCGAGAACCAGGTATCGAGCACATCGGGATCCTGCCGGGGTTCGGAGCCGTCGGGGCAGCCCTGCACGTCTTCGCGGCTGACGATCATGCTGCCGTCGTCGCAGTACCACACCGGAATCCGATGCCCCCACCAGAGCTGCCGGGAGATACACCAGTCGCGTATTCCGGTGAGCCAGCTCTTGTAGGTGTTCTCCCATTTCTTCGGGTAGAAGCGCACCTTTCCGTCTTCCCACGCCTTGAGCGCTTTCTCGGCCAGAGGCTGCATGCGCACAAACCACTGCTCGCTCAGGTAGGGCTCGATCACGTCACCGTGGCGGTAGTTGTGCCCGACCTGATGCAGGTGCGGCTCCTGGCCGACCAGATAGCCACCCGCTTCAAGGTCCTTCACGACCGCGGCCCGGGCGTCTTTCACCGTCAGACCCTGGTACGGCACCGGCACGTTCCCATTCAGTAGCCCGTTGGGGTGCAGAATGTTGATTTCTTCGAGCGAGTGGCGTTTGCCCATTTCGTAGTCGTTGATGTCGTGGGCCGGGGTGATCTTTACCGCACCGGTCCCAAACTCGCGGTCGACGTAGTCGTCGGCGATAATGGGAATGACGCGATCGGTGAGTGGCAGTTTCACGGTCTTACCGATCATGCCGGCGTAGCGTTCGTCTTCCGGGTGCACTGCAACGGCTGTATCACCAAGCATGGTCTCCGGTCGCGTCGTTGCGACCTGAACCGAGCCGGAGCCGTCCTCGAGCGGATAACGGATGTGCGTGAGGGTTCCCTGCACCTGCCGGTATTCCACCTCATCATCACTCAGGGCCGTCTGGCCGACACAGCTCCAGTTCACGAGGTAGGTACCCCGATAAATGAGGCCACGTTCGTAGAGCGTCACAAACACTTCCCGGACCGCCTTGTTGAGCCCTTCGTCGAGGGTAAAGCGTTCCCTCGACCAGTCACAGCTCGCACCGATGGTCTTGAGCTGTCGGGTAATGACTTCGTGGTGTTCTTCCTTGATCTTCCAGGTCCGTTCGAGAAAGGCTTCCCGGCCGATGGTTTCGCGGTCGGTGCCCTCGTCCCGAAGCTTTTTCTCTACGACGTTCTGCGTTGCAATACCGGCGTGATCGGTGCCCGGAAGCCAGAGGGTCGGCCTGCCCTGCATGCGGTAATACCGGATCAGCACATCCTGCAGGGCGTTGTTGAGACCATGCCCCATGTGCAGGACACCGGTCACGTTTGGTGGAGGAATGACGATGACAAAGGGCTCGGTATCCGGGGATGCAAGATCCGCAGCGCGGTCAGGACTGAAGTAACCGGACGTGTCCCAGTGCTCGTAGATGCGTGACTCAAAGTCCCTGGGATTATACGCCTTTGCCAACTCGATCGCTTTCATTACGTGACTCCATAGTGTATGCGTGTGTCGTGAAATTTGACTGTAGGGTTGTGATACTACTCGGAGAGCCCGAAGGGCTTCAACAGCATCCGTGGTACGCGATTCAGATGCGGACTTTCTCGTTGATGGTCTTGAAATCGGATTCCACGAGTGCCTGCAGGTCGTCGAGAACTTCATTCTCGTCGGGACCGTCGGCACGGATACTGATACGTGTTCCCTGTGATACGTTCAGCAGTATCACCTTGATGATGTTTTTCGCGTCGGCGGATTTTTCGCCTTTATGGACGGTCACATCACTCTGGTACAGCTTCGCGGTCCGCACAAACAGGTCGGCGGGTCGGCTGTGCAGGCCGGTCTCGTTATTTACCGTTAATTCTATGGTTTTCATGATCTTCCGTATCCTCCGTATTTTCGTCGTAACACTTTAACGATGTTGTCCTGTGTTATTGTGTAGAAAAACAGGTGCCATGTCGACGAAATCACCGGAAACCTGAGAGAGCTTCTGATCTCAGTCAGTTCACCGGGCGTCAGAGGGCGCTCCTGCAGTTCCGCAACGATGGCTCGCATATCATTCTTGTCAGAGTGCTCCCGGAGGAAGGCCTCTACCCGGAGCGTGTTTCGATGTGCCACGGTCAGGCAGACGCCAAAGAGCACCACAATAGCGTTAAGGACCAGCGCGTATCGCCGATAGAACTCAACAACCAGCATCGCATACTCCCCGAGGAAAGAAAAATAGAGTTCGATCATACGATTTCCACCTTAACACCTTTGGCCCTGACCTGACGGACAAAATCGTCCGGTGCACCACGGTCGGTTACAAGCAGATCTATGTCGTCCAGCGTCGCGACCATGTTGAACCGGGCCTTGCCGACCTTTGATGAATCGAGCGCCAGAATGATGCGGCTCGAGACCTTCAGCATGTCTCTGAGTACGGATACCATTCTCGTCTCAAAAATGGATACCCCGAACGATACATCGAAGCCGTCCCCCGAAAAAACGAGCGTGTGATCGTGATGGCACCGCGCGAAGTAATCGTACCCGACATCAGGTGGTATGGTGTACTTGTTCCACACCTCGCCGCCAAGCAGTAAGGTGCGGATATTCGCGGCCGAGCTCATTTCTGAAGCCAGCTCGAGGGAGTTCGTGATTACACGAAAATTCCGGTCTGTTATACCGCTCAGTATCTTACCGATCAGAAATGTCGTCGTTCCGGGGCCGATCAGGATGTCGTCATGATCGTGTACCAGCTCCGTACAGAACTCGGCGATCCGGATCTTTTCCTCGACCGACTGCGACGACTGTCGCCGATCGAGTGCTCCGGTTGCTTCCAACTGATACATCACACCGCCACCGACAGTCTGTACAATCGCCTCTTCCGCCTCCAGAGTCTTTATGTCTCTCCGTATCGTTGCCGTCGAGACGTGAAAAAACTTTGCCAGATCATCGATCGTAGTCTGCTGCTGTACACGAATGCGGTTGAGCAGTTGATGAAGGCGTTGCCGACGTTTTGCCATTTCAGTTTGCGCCGGGACCGATCACATCAGATGAAAGGCTCCGACGACGTCCTTTCCGGCTGCGAACAGCTGGTTGTATCGTGCTGCCGCTTCCTTACTGTCGAGCACTTCAACAGACGCACCACACGACTGCAGGTGCGCGATCGTCTCGTCCGTTACCTCCACCTTGTTCATGATACCTGTTCCGAGAACTATGCACTCCGGCTTCGCGTCAATAACCGCGGTAAAGTCCTCCGGAAGAAATCTGCCGCCGTCCTTCCGCCACCATCGACCATCCACGGAGTTTCGATACACGAGGCAGGGAGCGCGGTATACCTTCCCGTCAGAAACGAGTCTGGCAAACTCCATATCTTCGATGCGCGGCATGTCTCAGGAGCCTCCGATATAGGACAGGATTTTCTCGATATCAGACTCTATCCCTACTCCGGTCAGAAACGACACGGTCTGAATGACAGGAATATCTCCGGCACCGGACACAAACGTCGTCGCAACAATCAGATCATGGCCTTCCGCCTTTGATGGAACCTCGGATGCCTTGCATTGCGTCAACTCGACTGAAATGCCACGCTTCTCAAGCTCCTCTTCAATCTTCCGTGCTACAACGGTTGACGTGGCAATCGCGGTGCCACAGGCTACGAGTATCTTCTTCTTTACCGCCATCTGTTCTACTCCTTCCCCTGATAATAGTCTGTCAGGAAACCTTCAATTTCCGCGTCTGTTTCAGCACGTATGACCCGATCGGCCAGACCTTGTGCCGCACCATAGTCGCTCGTGCAGATCGCATACGTTGCCTCTGCAAGGGCACCTTTACTCATACTCAGTTCGTCAACTCCGAGGCCCATGAGCGCGGGTACCGCGCGTGGGTCACCACCGAGTTCACCGCATATCCCGACCCAGCACTCATGTCGGTGCGCCGCCTGCACAACCTGCAGTATCGCGCGGAAGACCGCAGGATCGAACTTCCGATAATACCTCGCGACCCGTTCGTTCAAACGATCGGCTGCCAGGAGATACTGCGTCAGATCATTGGTCCCGATGCTGAAGAAGTCAACCCGTTTCGCAAGCTCATCGGCAAGCAGCACCGCTGACGGCACTTCAATCATAACACCGATCTGCATCGTCGGGTTGTACGCGGTTCCAAGGGAGTCCAGGCTTTCCCTCTCCTCAGAGATGATCTGCATCGCTTCGTCCAGTTCGTTCAGACCGGCCACCATAGGAAACATAAGGCGCAGATCGCCGAAAGCACTCGCCCTCAGGACAGCCCGTATCTGAGTTCGAAACAGATCGGGGCGAGAGAGACACAGTCTCAGACCCCGATTTCCGAGAAAGGGATTGTCCTCAGCGGGAAGCGGAAGACCGGCAATCTGTTTGTCGCCACCGATATCGAGCGTGCGGACGACCACGTATCCGTCGGAGAAACGCTTAACGGCGGCCCGGTACGCTTCAAACTGCTCCTCTTCATCGGGAAGACGGGACGCGTTGAGGAACAGAAACTCGCTCCGGTACAGGCCTACGCTTCGCGCTCCTGCTTCCCGCGCCGGGCCGAGCTCGGCTGTGGAGCCTATATTGACCGAAAATTCGATTTCGTGACCGTCAACGGTGACCGGTTGGCGTCCAACATACGCAGCGCTGCGTTCCTGCCGAAACCTGTAGGTCTCGGCACGCTGCAGCAGCTCAGACTGTTTCGCGTCATCCGGATTCACTACCAGGAATGCGTGACCGGGATCGGTGGCATCGAGGACAAGGTCATCGCCATTCTGAACACCGTCGAGAACCCCCTGCACCGCTACTGCCGCGGGGATACCGAGATTTCTGGAAAGAATGGCAACATGAGATGTTGGTCCGCCGCGTTCGGTGACCAGCGCCAATATATGCTCGGTATCCATTGTAGCCGTGTCACTCGGAAGCAGATCTTCCGCGATCACGATGCTCCCAGGCTCCATACTCGAAAGGCTAATCTCGGGAACACCGAGCAGGCAGCGGAGTATCCGTCGGTACACGTCGTGTATATCGGCTCCGCGGCTCTTGTTATAGTCGTCGTCGGCAAGCTCATTGAACATCGACGCATAGGCGTCGAAAACCCGCGTGAGAGCCGTCTCGGCCGAAACGGAGGTCTCGCTTATGACCTCTATTACCTCCGCCAGAATTGCGTCATCTTCAGCAATGGTCTGCTGACTACGAAAAATGTGAGCGAAGTCATCGCCGAGGCGTCCTCGTACGGCCTCCTGCAGCGCGGTCAGCTCATTCACCGCAGATGACGCAGCGTTCTTCAGCCTCTGTACTTCGGCCTCGACTGACACAGGGTCCGCCGGGACGAACTGCAGATCAGGCTGTTCGTAACGCGCTGCGGTTCCCGACGCGATACCCGGTGAAGCCGTGGCACCGCGGTAGACGATCACCTCCGCACCCCGTAATCCTGTACTGCCTGCTTGAGGATCGTGAACATCGCCTCCGAGTCCTCTGCCTCGATAAGCGCATCTAGAATCTCATCGTGCTGATACACGGTTATGAGTGTCTCAAGCATGTCACCGATAAGCGTTTTCTCTTTTAACGCGAACATGGATACAAGGCGAACGCTGAGGCGATCGTCGATACTGCCCATCGAACGCCATTCGACCGGCTCCTCCAGTCGGGCAAACAGAATAGTCGAAGTAACGACGTGGTCGGCATCGGCATGAGGTATCGCAATCTTGTGTCCCGACATCGGGAGCCCGGACGGGTGGATGCGCTCACGGTCGAGTATGGCATCCGGGAACGTTTCCCTGCAGTATCCTTTCTCCACCAGAATAGTGGCCGTTTTCTGCAGCGCATCACTTCTATCCCGAGCGACAAGATGATCGAGCACAAGGTCCTCGTTAACTAAGTCCCCGAACTGGAGAGTCTGGTCAGTCATGATGTGAGTCCTCTTTGCTGTCGAGATGGATGCACCGGCGATCAGGGAAGTACTCCCGATCGCCGGGATCCGTATCCATACCAGCCGGAAGGGCCGTTAACTTAATCTTCGGTGTACCCACCGAGCTTGTGCCAGGCTGCGGTATTCTTTTTGAACAGAACCCACAGCACGACCAGTGCGACAAGGATCAGACCGTGTCCAAGCCAGAAGTTACCGGCTGCCCAGGTAAACATGGCCGCGAGCCAGTTGCCGCCGTCTACCATGCTCGTAATCGTGGTGGCTCCTTCGGGGAAACTGAATCCGGCGAGTCGTGCGACCTCAGTATGAACACCCGCCATGGCGTTCATGATATACAGCGTAGGAATCATGACAACGGTGGCGGTAATCGTTGCCCGGACGACATTACCCTTAACGATCGGGATCATCATACAGACCATAAAAGGAATGGTGGCAAGGTCACCAAAGGGAAGTACCCGGTTACCCGGAAGTATTATCGCGAGCAAGAGGGTAATGGGAACCATCAGAAGCGACGTTGCAATCGATGTCGGGTGACCGATTGCGATGGCCGAGTCGAGTCCGATGTACAACTCGCGGCTGCCAGCCTTTTTCTGAAGGAACTCACGCGCGGCTTCAGACAGCGGAATCAGACCTTCCATAAGCAGCGCAACCATGCGAGGCATAAGCACCATTACGGCAGCAAGCGCGACGCCAACCTGAAGAACCTGTGTCATCCACTCGACAAGCGATCCGTCTCCAGCGTAAGCAAGGAGCGCGATGACCGAACCGATGATAAAGCCCTGAAGCACCGGCTCTCCGACAACACCAAAGCGCTTACGGACCGCTTCCGGGTCGGCTTCGATTTTGTTCAGGCCGGGAATGTAGTCGATAACGCGGTTCACGATCGCCGCAGGCACGACGAATGCTGTTGAGAAACCGTGTGGAAGGGAAATACCCTGCATTCCCATAAGTTTCTGCGTTGCAGGTGCGGTCCAGTCGGCAAGAAACAGAATGAACGCAGCGAAGAGCATGGCGGATGTGAGCCCGAGCCAGATCGAACCAGTCACGACCTGCACGATCGCACCGACGAAGGCAAAGTGCCAGAAGTTCCAGATATCGATGTTGATCGTCTTGGTTACTTTCGTGAACAGCAGCACGAGGTTCAACAGGATACCGGCCGGAATGATCAGTGCAGCGATCTCCGAACCGAACGCGATCGCAGCTGCTGCCGGCCATCCGACGTCAATAATGCTCAGTTCGATACCGAAACGCTCAACCATGGCTTCGGCAGCCGGACCAAGATTTCCGAACAGCACGTCAAGTACGATCCCTATTCCTACAAAACCGACACCAACCATGAGACCTGCGCGGATCGCACGTCCCGGCTTGGCACCGAATGCAAGCGCAAGAATCAGAATGACAATGGGCAGAAACACACTGGCTCCCAACCCCAGGAAAAAATCAACTATCCCCTGAATTGTTTCCATCAGATCCTCCTCCAATCTGAATGAATGATAGACCCAAACTGGCACTTGTCAACATTTTTTTGCAATCCAATTGCATTTTTTTGGTGTCTTTTTTCACTATATCGTTAGAATGTCCGTACCGTTTGATCCTTCGCAATAACAGATTTCTATGATAGGGTTTTTTTATAGATATTATAGAAAAGTGGGGGATACGCATGCTCGATACGCCTCCGGAAGAGGACCTGGGTAAGGATTTTGAAAACTGGGCCCGGTGCATTGAACAAAGCTCACCGATATGGGACGACGTCGAGGACATCGCACGCATCGGTGCGTGGGCACTCGACGTCGCGACGGGGTCGGTATCGTGGACCCGGGGCGTATACGAGATCTACGGGTTGGCTGCGGACTCCGTGCGGGAGAAAGAGACGGCGCTCTCCTACTATGAAGCAGAGGATCAGGAGCGTCTGAGAGCAGCGATCGAATCAGCGATACGGGATGGGCGGCCCTATGACCTCACGTGCCGACTCAGGCGCAGAGACTCCGAACTCCGTGTTGTTCGCACCTCCGGTAGACCAATCAAGGCCGACGGCGAGGTCGTCAGGCTCTCGGGGGTCATTCAGGACATCACTGATCAGATTCGCCTCGAAGAGCAGCTTCGAGACAGCCAGTTTAAGTTTCACGAGATTATCGACAGCGTCGACGCGGTATTCTGGGTGCGCTCGAGCGATCTGAGTGAGCTTCTCTACGTCAGCGATTCCTACGAGACGAAGTATAGAAACTCGATAGCAGACGCACATCGCAACCCCTCATCCTTCCTCGACGGTGTGCATCCCGACGACAGACCTGCAGTTGAAGCCGCTGACGCTGAGTACCGTCGCAGTCATCACATGGACATGGAGTACCGCGTATGGCGCCGGGATGGATCCGTGACGTGGGTGAATGCACGATCGTATCCCGTACACGATGATGCCGGTAACGTCATACGGCACGTCGGAATTGCCATTGATGTCACCAAACGCAAGCGCTACCAGGAGCTGCTCGAACGGCAGCACAGTCTCCAGCACATGGTAACCTCCATTTCAACAGATTTCATCCGGGCCCCGGTCGGATCGGTAGAAACCGAGATCATGCAGGCGCTCGAGAGACTCTCTGAACACCTTGCCGTCGACAGGGGTTACGTGTTTCAGCTGAGAGACGGGCGAAACACCATGAGCAACACCCACGAGTGGTGCCGGGACGGCATCAGTTCGCATATCTCGAGGCTTCAGGATATACCCGTCATTTCTCACGAGTGGTGGATGTCACAGATTCTGGAGAACAACTACGTGCTCGTACCGCGGGTTGAGGATCTTCCCGAATCAGCAGTCACCGAGCTCGAAGAATTTGAACGGGAAGGAATTCAAAGCCTGCTTATCGTACCAATCAGCGGCGAAGACGGCATTCTGGGTTTTCTGGGCTTTGACTCAGTCAGTGACTACAGGGTCTGGGCGGACTGGGAAATCGAACTGCTCCGTGTTGTTGCGAACGCGCTCGCAAGCGCGATTGAACGGACTGGCCGTGAACAGGCAATTATCGACGCACGCGACGCGTCCGAGGTTGCGACGAAGGCTAAAACCGAATTCCTCGCCCGCATGAGTCACGAGCTCCGCACTCCGCTGAATGCGGTTATCGGCTTCAGCGATCTCCTGTTGACGACACCGCTCTCGGAGGTACAGAAAACCTATCTTTCGAACGTGCTGGTGTCCGCGTCGTCGTTGCGGTCGATCATCAGTGATCTGCTCGATTTTTCGGTCATGGAAGCAGGTCGACTCAAGATCAAGAAACAGGCCGTTTCGATCAACGAGATCATGGCGCAATCGCTTGCGCAGGTTCGCGTCGACGCCGAAGCCAAGGGGCTGGAACTCGCCCAGTACATCGACCCTGACGTGCCCGAAATAGTCGAGACTGATCCGAATCGCCTCCGGCAGATTCTCGGCAATCTGCTGGTAAACGCGATCAAGTTCACCGACTCGGGTCACGTACGCGTTCGCGCGTCTCTCATGAGTGACGACAGCATGCTTCGAATTAGTGTCGAAGACTCAGGTGTCGGCATAGCCGAGTCACAGCTCGAACTTATTTTCGATTCTTTTTCCCAGGGTGATGGATCTCCGACACGCGCACACGGCGGAAGCGGCCTGGGCCTCGCAATCGCCCGGGGGCTTGCCGAAGGCCTTGGCGGTTGTCTGCAGGCTGCAAGTAAACCCGGTGTCGGCAGTGTCTTCTCGGTTTTCCTTCCGTGTGCCGTGGCACAGAAGCGGCCAGATGATAGCGTGACGGCGGTAGATGCGACGTCAGACGATCTATCGCCCCCTGCGAACAGTCTCTACACGATCAGTGGGCCCGTGAACATACTGCTCGCGGAAGACAACGCGCTTAACCTGCTGCTCGCTCGCGAGCTCATAAAGACCGTCGTTCCGGAAGCTACTTTGCAAACGGTGCAGAACGGACGAGAAGCGGTCGATGCCTGCCGCGACACGAACCCGGACATAATCCTTATGGATATACAGATGCCCGAAATGGATGGGCACGAGGCGACCCGTCAGATTCGTAGAATGTCACCGACGCGGGAGCCCTACATCGTTGCGCTTACCGCCGGTGCATCGGACGAGGAGCGGCGATTGAGCCTTGAAGCGGGAATGAACGATCATATCACAAAGCCCATTACGCGCGAGTCGCTGCACCAGGCCCTGTTGAAGGGATGTACGCAGCGTCAGACCAGGGGAGGCAGCCCTATGACGGAACAGGCGATCATCGAGACACTCAAGCATCGTGGACACAGTCCCGAGACTATCGAAGAGGTTCTGTCGCTGCTTCGGGAACGCGTCCCGGAACTGACCGCGTTCATCAGCGATGCTCTTTCAACCGGGAATGTCGAAGCTCTCCAGCGGGAAGCACACTCGGCCAAGGGGATACTCAGGACACTTATGCTTGAAGAAATCGGAGACACTGCTCACGAACTCGAACTGGCTGCCCGGGCCCGATCGCAGTCCGACATAGAAGTCGCGGGCAGGAAGCTGCTCGATCAGCTCGCCAGGCTCGAAGCCGGACTCTCGTGAACCAAAAAAGGCCACCCCGTCGTGGGGTGGCCTGCTATTAGACGTGTTACGGAACCGTGTTTACAGTTCCTGTTCCATCATCGGATCATCGAGTTCGAAGTCCTCGTCGATCTCAACCGGTTCGCACGCTGCGAAAACCAGGGTGATGGTACCAATCAGCATAAGTATCTGAATAAGTTTCTTCATATCGTCCTCTCCTTGTGCGAAGCCTCTAAAGACCCGCCGTTTTCTTGAGTAAAAGAGTACGATACGTGAATCTGTATAGCGTCAATGCTCTGTCAAGATTATGCCAAGAAGCGCAAGTGTTTCGTCAGTTATCGTTCCATGTAATAGGGAGTGTAGTGCAAAGACGCAATGCTAAAGAGGGGGACACTCGCTAGAATGAACAGTGGTCCGACCAGACTACCAAGATCACCGTCGGTATGCACCGCCAGACCGTAGACTCCGATACCTGCAACGAAAGCAGCCATGCCCGTCTGGGTAATCGCTGCCGCACGTCGCCAGAACCTGACCCGGTCGGCATTCCCCTGATACAGACCCAGAAGCATCATGGAGTTCGGCAGGGTGTAGGCACCGAGGGCCAGAGCGCTGGTCCCGACACTATCAAGCGAAGGGTACGCGAACAGCGTAGACCCTGAGTAGACGACTGCGCCGGTGGCGGTATAGGCAGCGATGCCGATGCGAGTACCATCCCATATCCGTGTCCCCGTCGACGGCTCTGCGGCCACCGTCCCGACGACAAGAACTGCCAGGACGAAAGAAATTAGTGATTTTTGCATACATTTCTCCTGCAAAGGATGTACGCTATTTCTCTCGCTTAGGGAAGCGCTTTGGCTGTCTATTCAATAGACCAGGATCGCTCGTAGCTGCCGCCTTCAAGCTCTTCAATCTCGAAGGGCTCGATCACATTTCCGCGAAACTTCCGCAACGAAACGATCGCGGTCGGAGGAACCTTGACTGTGACGTGCACGGCCGTCCCCAGAAGCTCCCATACGACGGAAAGCACCCCTGACGGGGACTGGTATGAGGTCGAACACCGGGTCACACCTCCTCCCGGACGTGGTGCTACGACAAACGCACCCGCCGCGGGATCAGATGCATCGAGGTCTATGCCACCGAGCACGCGATAGATCCACTCGCCAACCGCTCCGTAGGCGTAGTGGTTGAAGGAGTTCATCTTCGGGCTCCACATGGTCCCATCGGGCTTCAGTCCGTCCCAGTGCTCCCAGATCGTGGTTGCACCCTGCCGCACCTGATACAGCCAGCCCGGGTACTCCTCTCGCATAAGCAGTTCGTAGGCTAGGTCGAGGTGCCCGTTGTCCGACAGAACCGGCAGAAGCAGTGGTGTACCGAGAAAGCCCGTGACGAGGTGGTCATCGTTCTCCCGGATCAGGTCGATGAGCGTTGCGACGGTCCGTGGGCGGTCTTTGTCTTCTACCAGGTTGAAGGCCAGCGCAAGCAGGTGTGCTGTCTGCGTCCGCGCTGCGAGCCGGCCTGAAGGTGTGACGAACTCGCGGCGAAAGGCCTCGACGATGCGGTCGGCGAGGCTGCGGTACGATGCAGCATCGTCTGCTTGACCGAGGGTGTCCGCCGCCTGCGCAAGCAGCCCGGTCGTGTGGGCGTAGTAGGCGGTCGCGGTCAGGTCGTTCGGGGTCGCACCGAAGAAGCTTCCTTCGCTCGCGTCGAGTGCGACCCAGTCGCCGAAGTGAAAGCCGGAGTTCCAGATAAGACCATCGGTTGCCTCTGCGCGCATGTACTCGACCCAGGCTCTCATGGACGCGTACTGCTCCTGCAACTGTTCCCGGTCGCCGAAACGCCGGAACATGGCCCAGGGGCAAATCACCGCAGCATCACCCCACCCCGTCGACGAGTGGGGCTCTCTCAGATTCGGATCGTGTTCTGTAACCGTCGTGAGAACGTCGGGGACAACGAATGGCACGCCACCGTCTTCGCGCTGGTCGGCGGCAAGATCCCGGTGCCACCTGGAAAAGAACCCGTCGCACGCGGTCAGGTACGAGGCGGTTCCGATAAATACCTGAGCGTCCCCGGTCCACCCGAGTCGTTCGTCGCGCTGCGGACAGTCGGTCGGGATATCAAGGGCGTTTCCCTTCCAGCCCCAGCGAATGTTCTGATGCAACCGGTTCAGATCGGCGTTCGAGCAGTCGAACTCAAGGGTTTCTTCGAAGTCGGAATGAAGCACGACCGCTTCAAGCTGATCCGGGTTCGCACTATCCACCCCGCCCGGCCACTCATCTATCCTGATGTAGCGAAAGCCCTGAAAGGTGAAGGCCGGCTCATAGATTTCGGTGTCGGAACCGGCTGTCACATACTCGACGCGGCATGCAGCGGTCCGAAGATTCTCGGTGTAGAAGTTCCCCTCCACATCAAGAATTTCGGCGTGGCTGAGCACAACTCGTTCGCCTTCCTTTCCGCGAACACGCAGTCGGATACGGCCTGTCAGATTCTGTCCAAAGTCAAACACACGCTCTCCGCTCGGGGTCGTCATGGCCTCCTGCACCGGAAGGATCTCCTGCGGGCGGACCAGCGGCCCGTCCTGAGGCACCAGTTTCTTCTTTTCCCGCCCCGACGCGGGAAGCACTCGAGCCTGCGACCAGCGGCCGTCCACAGCGTAACCCGGCTCGTTCCAGCCGCCCAGCGACGAACGCGCGTCACAGGTTTCACCGTGATAGATTTCAGAACTCAGTATTTCGCCATGCGCGACCTGCCAGGTCTCATCGGTCTGCAGCATCGCCTCGGTCGCCGTGCCAGCGTAGAGTTCGGCGATAAATCCGGCGTGTTCGCCGTATATCTGTTTCGATCCGTACCAGGTCAGCTGTCCGGCGTACCAGCCGGCGCCGACTACGACCGCGATGCAGTTCTCGCCCTGTACGAGATATTCGGACAGGTCCCAGGTCTGATACGCAATGCGTTTCCGGTAGGCCGTCCAGCCCGGAGCGAACTCCGCGTCCCCGACGCGCCGACCGTTCACAAAGAGCTGATACACGCCGAGCGCGCTCGCGTACAGTCGCGGGTGTTCCGGTACCGCATCCAGCATGAAGGTCCGGCGCAGATACACCGGGCGCGACGGGTCGTATTCATCATCATCCTGTATACCGACAAAGTCTGCATGCCAGGCGCTTCTGCGCCTCGGCAGCTCAAATGAAAGCGGCTGCGACCACTCACCTTCGTTGCCATCCCCGTCGCGCAGTGCGACCCGAACCTCGTAGCGTCCGCGAGGTAAAAGCTTCGGGCCCGCGTAGGCTATCCATCGCGTAGAGGCTGACTCCACCCAGCCGCTGTCCCAGACCGGGGGCTGTGCTGTGGGAGCGTCCGCAGCGGCATCGGTTACCTGTAAGCGGTATGCATGCTGTACCGCGACATCAGTGTCCGCGCCGACAACCCAGCTGAAGCGGGGCCTGTCGGTGGCGACGGCGAGCGGTGCATCGGGTCCGAGGGGGGCTGAAAAGTACTCACAACGAAGGGTGTGTGCGTGTATCATGCAAGGTCCTTGGTAACGGGGTCTTCATTGATACTATGCCCTGAAGGCGGTCTTGTCGAGAGCGATTACCCGGCTGTGTCGTACACTGCAGGCGGAAACACGGTCGGATTCAAGTATCCGACAACATAACCTCATCACTCTCGAGCGTGCGATGTCTGATCTGATGGAACTTTTCGACGAGTTTCTCCACCGTGAGGTTCCGTTTCTGCTCGCCTTCCACGTCGAGGATGATTTCACCCTTATCCATCATGAGAAGGCGGTTGCCGTACTCGATTGCATCTTTCATGTTGTGGGTAATCATCATCGCGGTAAGGCCGAATCGGGAAATGAAGTCCTGGGTCAGCTTCAGAACCAGTGACGCGTTCTTCGGATCAAGCGCTGCGGTGTGCTCGTCGAGCAGTATCAGGGCAGGCTCGGAAAGCACCATCATAAGCAGGGTCAGCGCCTGACGCTGTCCGCCGGACAGAAGCCCGACGTTGTCTTTCATGCGATCTTCGAGGCCCATTTCAAGCTGTACCAGCTGTTCGCGGAAGTAGCGGCGCATGCGACTGTTGAGGCTGATTCGCAGGCCCTTAAAGCCCTTGCGGTGGCAGATCATCATGTTGTCTTCCAGTGCCATGTTCGACGCGGTCCCGAGCAGAGGGTCCTGGAAGATGCGGCCAATGTACTGAGCCCGCTTGTACTCGGGATCTCTGGTAACATCAACGTCATTCACAAAAATGCGGCCGTCAGTCGGCGGCTGGTTTCCCGAAATCGCGTTGAACAGGGTTGTCTTCCCCGCACCGTTTGAACCGACGATGGTAATGAAGTCTCCCTCTTTCACCGTCAGATTAACCCCGCGAAGCGCCACGTTTTCATTGACCGTTCCGGGATGAAACACTTTCGAAAGATTCTCGATGCGTATCATCGCTCACCTCCATCGACTGGTGTACCCGCATCGGTCGTCCCCGGTGCCACGGTGGCTGGCTCCTGCTGTTGCACACCTTTCCAGCGACCCTGCCCTCGAAGCTGGGTAATAGCCAGTAGAACGATAATGAGTACGCCCGTAATGAGCTGGAGATCGCTTGGAGTCAGGTTGATATAGAACCCGTAGTAGCGGCCGAGATACATGAGACCCCGAAAACAGATTGAACCGATCAGAACACGAAGCGTCAGGGCAAATATCTTGTTGGAACGCAAGACAAACTCACCGATCATGACCGATGCAAGCCCGGCAATGATAATGCCCTGACCCAGGTTCACGTCGGCGAAGCCCTGGTACTGTGCGGCGAAGGCTCCTGACAGTGCGACCAGAGCGTTTGACAGACCAACCCCGATAATTTTGAGTACTTCCGGATTCACGCCCTGATTCACGACCATCTGCTGGTTGTCGCCCATAGCGCCGAGGGTCAGACCAAGGTCGGTACGAAAAAACGCGTCCAGGAGCAGCTTGATCACGAAGGCGAGCAGCAGAAAGAACAGCAGCAGCGCCCACTCGCGCGGCAGAACGCCCCGCGTCAGCTCGAGCACATCGGAGATGATCGTCTGCCGCCGGAGCAGCGGAAGATTCGCCCGGTTTCCAAGGACGCGAATGTTGATCGACCAGAGCATAGTCATGGTGAGTATGCCGGCGAGAAGGTTCGGCACCTTAAGCTTGTTGTGGATAAGCGCCGTACAGACACCGGCGGCAGCTCCACCGGCAAAGGCAACCGCAAGCGTAATCCCCATGCCATAATCATTCGTGATCATGACAGCGGTAATAGCCGCTCCGAGCGGAAAGGACCCGTCAACGGTCAGATCGGGAAAATCCAGAATGCGAAAGGTGATGAATACACCGAGCACCATGAGCCCGTAGATGAGCCCTTCAACAAAGATGCCTTCTATCATGTGTGCAGGTTCCTTGAAGACGCGCGCCGGCACGGATGCCGGCGCTCAGCGATGTGTAATCCCGGTTACCGTATTGAGCCGTTCTCAAGCAGCGTCGTTGCGCGGGACCGTACCGGATCTGGAACGGTAATGCCCAGCTCTGCAGCAACATCAAGGTTCAGAAACAGCGTCTGGTCTTCAGGGTTGGTCATGTAGACGGTCGGGACCGACTCCGGATCGACGCCACCGAGAATATCGGAAATCAGACGTCCGGTGACACGACCCATCTGATAGTAGTCGAAGCCGAGGGCGGCGAGAACGTCGAAATCGGTCGCCGACGTCGGGTCGGCAGTAACGACCGGGACCCCGGCATTCATGGCCACGTCCGTCAGGGCGCTCAGGGCAGAGACAACCGTGTTGTCGGTCGAGACGTATATCGCGTCGACCTGATTGATGATCGACTGCGTCGCCGTGCGGACTTCAGCGGTATTCGCAACAGTCGCTTCCACGAAACGTATGCCAAGGTCGGCAGCAACCTCGCGTGCGATCTCAGCGAGTCGTACGGCGTTGGCCTCGCCCGCCGCGTATACGTGCCCAAGCGTCTGCACATCCGCGAGTTCGAGCAGCAGCTCGATCTGTTCGCGAACCGGCGTCAGGTCGCTCACGCCGGTCACGTTGCCGGTGCCCCCGTCGTAGCTCTCTACAAGGCCTGCGAGCACCGGATCGGTAATCGCCGAGTATACAACCGGTATATCAGTGATGTTGTTGACCAGCGCCTGTGCCGTAGGTGTTGCGATACCGACTGCAAGACGGACACGATCATTACGGAACTTCGTGGCGATCTGGTTGGCCGCAGAAATGTCACCGTTGGCATTCTGCAGGTCGAACTCGAACTCATAGCCGAGCTCGGCGAGCTCGTCCATGATTCCCTGCTCGACCGCATCGAGTGCAGGATGGGAGACGATCTTTGACATGCCGATGACATTGCTTTCCTGTGTTTCCGGAACACATGCGGTGAACAGACTGCCAGCAGCGACTACGCCAATAATGCATGCGGCAGTGATACGATACAGTACCTTCATTTGTGTACTCCTTCTATAACGTTGTCTCATTTGTATACACGATTGTTGGATATTTATGCAAAGGCGCACACCCTGCTCAGAGCAATACTTGTGAGCACATCGTCAGTTTAAAACGAGGGTTGACCTGTCGACGCGAGGACAGACTGCCATAGCGGGCCGTGTACATCGACGCGCCTGGTCCTTCCGACAGCGAGACTCAGGGGGACGTGGACAACGCGGTTGTTCAGGAATGACATCTGGCACGCAGTCTTACCTGCCATGGCAGCGTGGACTGCGTCGCGGGCGAGTTGATCGCAGAGCAGACTGTCTTCGCTGTTCGCGGGAACACCACGGATGGTGTAGCTCGGGTTGATGTACTTCATTTCGATAGGCTTGCCGATGCGCGCAAAATACTCCTTGATGCGATCGCGAAGCATGTGGCCGATATCGCCGTAGCGGGTGTTACCTGACGCGTCGGTGCTCCGCTCCTCCGGCGGAAACAGATGCTGCCCTGCTCCCTCGGCGACGACGATAATTGCGTGACTGCGCGCATCCATGCGTTTTTCGAGCTCGGCGAGCAGACCCCGGGGGCCGTCGAGTTCGAAGGGGATTTCGGGTATCAGCGTGTAGTTGACCTGCTGGCTCGACACCGTCGCACCGCAGGCAATGAAACCCGCGTCGCGACCCATGAGTTTCACGAGGCCTATACCACGGTCGGCACACTTCGCTTCCACGTGGGCAACGGTCAGCACATCCCGGGCGGCATCCACGGCCGTCGAGTAACCGAAGGTCCGGTCGCAGTAGTACACATCGTTGTCGATGGTTTTGGGTATGCCGATAACTGCGATCGGCTCGTTTTGAGCCATAGCCGCGGAGGCAATCTTTTCTGCCCCACGCAGTGTACCGTCACCGCCTATGCAGAACAGCAGATTAACGCCGAGCGTCTTGAGGTATGCAAGCATGACCGACTCATCCTGCCTGCCACGTGACGATCCGAGTATGGTTCCACCTTCGGTATGAATGTTATCGACCAGATCAGGTGTGAGCTCGCGTGGTGCGAGCCCTTCCGCCGGATTCAACCCCCGGTATCCTCGGGGAATACCGAGGATGGCACGCACACCGTAGTGGAAGTGAAGCTCGGTCACGAGCGAGCGAATCACGTTATTGAGCCCCGGGGCGAGACCACCACAGGTGACGACAGCCGCACGAACCGACGCAGGATAAAAAATACCGTTTCGCGGGGCCCGGCTTTTTCGAAAAGACGCCTCGAGTCAGTATCCGCCGCATCGTCTGCTTCTACGGAATCGCCTATCTCGACATCGTATCGCACCCAGGTGTCGTCGGTAACAAACTGCCTTCGATTCTGTATGGGCGACTGCCGGGTGCATGGGCCAAGCGTGTCTGGTCTGGAGTAGATCATCCCGGTATTTTCTGTCTGTTTGAAATGCCGCGTCAAGCGTGACTCTTACAGGATGAAGCCCAGTATCAGCGCGGCGAGCACGATCAGAGGCGCAGGGATCTTCCTGCTTGCCAGCAGCGCGATCGTCGCGAGCGATACCGACGCATTCAGAAGCGTAAGCCCCGATGCCTGAGCAAGAATGACCGCGGCAACCGCAATGAGTCCTCCCGCAACGGCACCGACTCCCTTGAGTGCAATCTTTATTGCCGGAATCTGCTTCAGTGACTCCCAGATCGGGTACACAAAGTAGATCAGAAGCAGCCCGGGCAGAAATATGCCTATACCACTCGCGATCGCTCCGGCGATCTGGTACGCGGCTCCCTGCCCGCGCGCGGCCATTCCACCTGCGTACGCGGCAAAACTGAACATGGGACCAGGTAAGCCCTGAACCAGTCCGTATCCGGTCAGAAACTCGGGCGACGTGAGGTAGCCGCGAACCTCCACGAGCTCTGCGTGCATGACAGGCACCACCACCTGACCTCCTCCGAAGACAAGGTATCCGAAGCGGTAGAACATCTCCGAGATCTGTACGAGGCGGCTTTGCAGGAACAGACTCGCCGCTATGCCTCCGAGGGCCAGGACAAAGAACGCAGCAAGATATCGCCACGGCGGATTCATTGCCACCCGGTGCCAGATATCGCGCTCGCCGGATGCGACGATGCTGATAATTCCTCCGGCGATAAGCACCACCGGAAACATCCACGGGGCACGAATGAAGTAGGTAATCACGGCAGCAAAAACCAGCAGCACCGCGGTCAGCCGGTCGATCGCGACCTTTCGGCCGATTCTGTACACCGCGAGAATAATGAATCCAACCGCCATCGGCCCGATGAACCTCAAGACGTCAAAAGAAATCTCCCTGAGATTGAGAAACTGATATAGAAAAGAGAGCACGGTCATAATTACGAGTACCGGCAGCGACCATACCAGCATGGTCAGAAAAGCGAGAACCGGTCCGCCCATCCTGTATCCGATGGAGACGATGGTCTGCGTACTCGTTGGTCCCGGCAGGATGCTACAGAGCGCGAGAAGCTCTATGAGATCCTGCTCGGTTAGATACTTCCGTTTTACGACCATCTGATCCAGAAACACACCGAAGTGGGCCTCGGGGCCTCCGTATGCTCCAAGCGAACAGATAAGTACATCCCGGAGAAAACTCGTCCAGGTCAGCTTTCGGGTCACGGTCGTTTCAGTAGCGCTGCTCATTGGCAATAGTATCCCTGTTAATGTGATTACAAGAGTCTGCCACACATTATATCCGACATGGAACAGTTCATCACAAAACCCATTCGACTTGACTATATATTAATGTTTCTATATATTGATATCAAACAACATAGAAGGAGTGTTCATATGAACAGGAAAATTGTTATTTCAGCTTCCATCGCATTTGTCGCAGGCATACTGCTCACGGGAGTCGTACTGTGGTCCTCTGCGCCATCGATCATGATGCTTGAGGACCAGAGCCCCTACGACTTCGAAACAACGGTTCGCGTGTTCGAAGGAGAAGTTGCCGCAGGTGGCTGGTCGGTGCTTCAGGTACACGACATGCAGGAGGTCCTCGCAGGACACGGACACGACGTTGCCGCCGTTAAAACTTACGAGCTGTGCTCATCCCAGTATTCGGCCGAGATCCTTGCTCTGGACGATGAAAGAATTGTCTCACCGCTCATGCCCTGCCGTGTTTCCGTGTACGAAAAGAGTGACGGAAGCGTATACATTGCACGGATGAACTCGGACCTCATGGCGCGTCCTTTTGGTGGAGTCATAAGCGAGATCATGCAGGTCGCAGCAGTCGAAACCGAAGTTGTGATCAATGCGGTCCTGAGTGGCACCTCACAGTTCGCAGACGCACGGTAATACCTGTTCTGCGCTCAACATTTCTGTCATGTACCGATTCCAGCTTTGCGATATAATCTACGAAATGGAGACGTACATGACAAACAGTAAAATAGCAGGGATCGTTCTGCTGGTAGTCGGTGGGATACTTGTTTACTTTGGCTATCAGGCATCGCAGTCAGTCGGAGACCAGCTGGTACGGACCTTCAGCGGGCGGTTCCGGGATGAGACCATGTGGTTTTTCATAGGTGGTGCAGCGGCGGTCGTCGCGGGCGCGTTCCTCACGTTTTTTCGCAAGTAACGCAGCCCGGGCCACCCCGCGTGGCTTACACCCGACGGCCAAGTTCCACGCTGACGTGACACTCGCCTTCGGGGAGTGCACCGGCAGCGATCTGCGCCCCCGTTCCGCGTGACTGGAAGGGGGTTGCGATCCCATTCACGTGCACCTTCTTGACGGTGTACTCATCGACATCCAGTGCATCCGGGTTGTGGTACTCCACGGTTAGCGGGCGGTTACCAAAGAAGGCCCGTGTCTTCACCGTAGAAGCCGGGCCCCACTGCTCGGCGAGTAACTGCGGCTGAAGGACAAGGTCGCCGAGCTCCCCGCGAACACCGAACATGAGGGTAATGACGGTCAGCAGATACCAGCTCGCTGAGCCGGTCAGGTAGCTGTACAGGCCCCTGCCCTCAGGATCGAAATATTCCGGAATCCCCGGGTACATGCGCGAGCGCGTAAAATCGTTCGCACTTGTGTAGATGGTTTTCATGATACGCCACGCTTCGCGGGTTCTCCCCCGGCGATAGAGTGCGTTCGCGAACATGACAGCCATATGGCTGAACATCGCACCGTTTTCCTTGTGCCCGTAGGCAAATCCGAAACAGCGACCGAGATCGAGCTTGACTTCAGCGAAGTCGGTGTTCAGGCGATACCCTCCGACTGAGGGATCCCATAGATGCTTCTGTGCTGTTTCGAGCATGCGATCGACCTGATCGTCGGAGGCGACATCAGACATGATCTGAAAGACCTGCCCGGTCAGCGTCATGCGGACACCGGAGGCAAACTGGCCCTCCACCCGACGTCCTGCGTTGTCGTAGTAGCCGTTGAACCAGCCGCCTCCGTGCTCTGTCTCGATCCATTCGCTGTTCCTGATATGCAGCGAAAGCTGATCGCTTTTCTCTGCAAGGTCGGCCGAAAGCTTCTCAGCGTCAACAGCTACCTTTGTGCCTGACGGTCCGTTGCGACATGTATCGAAGTAGCGCTGCAGCTGAGCGCGCTTCTGTGCGGGATCGTCGTAAGAAACGGCCGCACCGGAGTATCGATCGAGCAGATGCAACAGCTCTTCTGCTATTTCAATCTTCGTGTCATGTCGCTCTGCGAGAGCAAGAACGACGGTCGAAAGCCATTTCAGGTTAGCCGCGTACAGGCCGCTGAACGCGACGCTTTCTCCGCCATCCGCGGCCATGTCCAGGGCGTCATTCCAGTCCGCTCCTTCGAGTCGAAGCGTGTTGTGATCGCCAACGTTGAAGAAGGCAGAAAGGTTCTGTACGAGCAGATGCTCAAGGACCGTTCCGGCATACGGTCTGCCGTCCTGCGTCTGCAGAACCGTTGATCCTTCAGTACTGAGTTCCAGCTTCTCAGTTGCTCGGGCCCATTGTCTGTCGGAAAAATAGCGCTGATCCTCCAGCAGAAATGCCGTATCACCACTCCTGTCCACGTAGAGTTGAACCGTGACCAGCGGCCATGCACCGTGATCCATCCAGACACGGCTGATGTTATTGCGGTCTGCGATGAACTCACCCGGGTCATTTCCAATGATCGTTGCGTTCGTCCCGTCTAATCGAACACCGGCAAGGTTGCTCAAAAGAAGATCACGCACTTCAGCCGGCTCCATGAGCAAAAGCGCCAGGCAATCCTGCCACAGGTCACGCCACCCTCGACCGCCACGCCCGTAGTCGTGGTGCGGGAGGAAGGAACAGCCGTACAGGCGGCGGAGGATGGGCTGCAGCGCGACCCATCGCATCCAGCAGTCAAAGTTCCGGTCGCCGGTCGAGCAGGCAACAACATCGAGCTTGCTCGTCCAGAACGCGCGGTTCTTCGTGAGTGCTGTCTCCAGCGCATCGACGTTCAGGTACACGCTCGCGGCAGCGTGCGCCGTCTCGGCGTCGGGGAATACGCCCGATACGAACACGAACGACCGCGTTTCACTCGGGGCAACAGACAGGCTGCTGAAACGCAATGCTCCTGTTACCTCGCAACCGCTGAGGACGTCGCCGGCGGTCGCGAGTATGTCTTCCGCGTAGGTGGTGTCGTATATCGCGCGAGGAGCTTCGAAATCACCCCCCTCGCCTATGTAGGCATTCAGATCGGGAAACGCTCCAAGCGGGGCTTGGCCTGCATCGTCGGCACCCATAACGGCGTAGACGGTCGTGTTCTTCGCATGCCCCCGTTCATCGAAACTCATCGTCGGACTGAGGAATACGCCCTTTTCTTCTACCCAGGCGCGGTGTAGCAGCGACGTGACGTGTCGGTGATCGCGTATCGAATCGGCCGATCGGCCGTAGAGAGGAACAACGAATGTCGGCACCGCCTGTATCGCTTCATCTCCATCGTTCGTGATTGTAATGCGGGTAAGCTCGACCTGATGTGAACCGGCCGGAGAGAATGTTGTCATTTCGGCGGTGATCGGGAGCTTCTGGTGCTGTCGGGTTATCGTATGCCAGAGCGGTCCGGCAGACACGGTGTGTTCTTCCCGGGTTTCCGCCATGGCACCGGCTGCTTTCTGATCGTGAGACGCTCCGGTCACCGACCACGGACCATAGCCTTCGATGTCGAGCCAGCAAGTCCGTACGAAGCGGGAGTTATGCAGATCAACCGACGACACCGGAGGCATGAGGAAATGATTCTGGTCGGTCTTTGCGTCTCCTCCGCCGCGCGGATCGATAGCGCCGAGATATCCGGCTTCGTTCGCTATCGGAAAGTACAAGCCCGTCGTACCGTCTGCATGCTGCAGCGCGAAGTCGCCATCATCGCCAACAAAATGTAATGTATCCATGTGTCACCCCCAATACCGGAAGAAAAGAATCCGACGCCTCAGGATTTTCTCACGCTTTGTTGGTTTCCACAAGCAACTAATAGACTGCACACGGGAATCTTGGGTTCGATTCCCATCCAAATAACAGAAAAGCCCCACCTTAAGTGGGGCTTTTCTATTAGCGAGCGATGGTCTCCCCTCGGCGCAGAGCTTCCTGCTCTGCACCTTCAGGCCGCCCTCTTCGCCTGCCGGCGCCATCCATGGCGCCTTTTCCTCGCTACCGCTCGGCGGCTCATCACGTTCGATTCCCATCCAAATAACAGAAAAGCCCCACTTAATGTGGGGCTTTTCTATCAGCGAGCGATGGGAATCGAACCCACGTCACCAGCTTGGGAAGCTGGGGTAATAACCATTATACGACGCTCGCGTATGGTACGAAGCGAGGGTAGCCCCGCTCCGCGGTTCTGTCAATCGTGTAATCAGCAAACTCAGTCGGCTGTGACCTGCTGGCGGACCAGGGTCTCGTCGGAGCGGGACAGGACGAGCGTGGTTCCGTCGGGTACGACGTAGGGTATGCCGAGAAGTCCCCCGGGATGGCGTATGGTCGCAATGGTTTCACGGTTTCCGTTCGGGAAAATGGCTTCCAGGGTAAGCTCTACCATCAAGGGGTACTCGGGGAGTGAGCGCCTGAGAATGCCAAACACTTGATCCTCGTCGACGTTTCCCGGCTCGTTCATGGTCAGGTTCACCACGCTGCCGACCTGCACGGTGTTTCCGGCTGTCGGGGTCTGGGCAATTACGTCGCCGCCGTCGGAGTTCGGAGGCGCGGGTACTGCCTCAAATGCGAACGCGAGGCCGAGTTCGCTGAGTTCGGCAATGACTTCCTGATAGCTGAGCCCTGAAAACGAAGGAACAACGATCTGCTCGAGTTCGTCACCGCGGCTGACCACGAGATTCAGACGAAGCGGGCCAGTGACGGCGCTGCCCGGGAGCGGGCTCTGCTCGATCACGGTTCCGGCGGGTGCTTCGTCAAATATACGCTGCACGGTACCGACTTCAATCAGCGGTACCCCGGCTCCAGTCAATGCACGCACGGCGAGTCGTACATCATCTATCTGATCTCCTATGAAATCAGGTACCTGATCAAGGACGGCTCCTCGACTGACTACAACTTCGATACGGCGACCGCTCCGCACGAGAGCTCCCGCGGCCGGCACCTGATCGATGACGTAGCCCCGAAGGCTGGGGTCATCGGTGGTGCGAAGCTGCACCAGCGGATAGAGGGCCCGTTCCTGCAGTTCAATGAGAGCTACCGGGAGCTCCTGCCCGACCATGTCCGGAACGGTCGTCTGAGCGTCTCCTTCGAGCGTGTGCAGAAAGGTCGCGAGGCCTGCAACCGAGAGAAACACGATCATGAAGAGCACAGAGTAGGACATGGTCTTTACGTACCGTGTCTCGGGCGTGTCATTCACACTGGGGAAAATATCTCGTAACTTCTGTCCGATTCTGCTCATGTATTCAGTTCTCTTGTGTTCGGAAGACTGTGCCGACCGGCATGCCGACACCGTTCAGGAAGTCTTTCCAGGCAAGGGCCTTTCGTGCTGCCATCTGCAGCCGAAGCATTCCAAGCAGCCCGTCACCGGTTTGTACCAGAATTCCGCGCTCACTGTCCACACCGACCACGGTACCGGCTTTGGCACCGGCTCCACCTGTACGCCCGTCGTCGCTTGCAACTGGTGTCGCCTCGTGCACACGAAGCCAGGAATCACCGAAGACAGTCCGGGCTCCGGGCCAGGGGTCGTATGCTCGAACCATGCGCTCTATGTGATCGGCGCT
>RECN01000075.1 GCA_007694005.1 Spirochaetaceae bacterium | reverse complement strand
CGGCGCGATGACTCCTCGTTACCACCTCCGGTACCCGATAGTTCCAGAGCTGGTACAGTATCATTGGCAGCCGGAACAATGCCAGTCACGTTATTGCCCGCATCCGCTCCAGGTGCAGAGTTTGCCACATTCACCGTTACGTTACTGCTTCGCTGAACACCGTACTTGTCGGTGACGGTCATGCGCAGTGTGTAATTCCCCAGGTACGGTGGCACCGAGTAGTCCTCCGGTCCGGCGATCCAGCGGTCTGACGCTGCAGACCCTGGGGCGTTGCGGAAGTAGGTCACAAAGGTTGGCCTGAAGGATCTGGCATTATATAGAAAGTAGGTGCTCCCTGGGGGCGAGTCTATTACTTCCCAGCGCACCTCAAGATCCTGGTCGTCTGGATCAAAGGTACCGGTTGCGTCAAAGGTCACCGGGTTTCCGGGGTAGATTGCGCTAAAGGCAGCGGGAGAGATGCTGGTGACCGGTGCCCGGTTCGGGTTGTTGGTCATCATGTTGGAGCAGGCGCTGAGGAGGGCCGGGATTGCTGGCGCAAGGACTGCCAGGGCCAGCCACGGGAATAGGCCCTTCTTCAATGATCGTGTCATGAATTGTCTCTGTATTTTCATTATTGATTTCCTCCGGATTAGAAGTAGAACCGTGCGCCAAGCTTGGCGGTTATTGAATGACCAAGGTAGTCGTCATCAAAGAAGACCCGGTAGCCTGGTCGCAGAAACACGCCAATCCGGGAACCGTTCTCCAGAACCCATGCTTCCGGTCGTAAAGCAAGGTCGAGTTCTACGCCCAAGGTCTGGCTGTAGTATGACTCGCCATTTACCTCGGTAAAGGTCTGGGGGTCTTCCTCCTGGGTGTTAGAGAGAACGTGCACCGTGCCGCCATAACCAATGTGTGGAGTCACAATGAACAGACGCCCAACGGACAAGGCGTAGCCGCCGCTCAGCATCCAGCCGAACTCCCACAGGTCGGTGACGGAGCTCGTGTCCTCCGGGAAATGGTACAGGCCTTCTACTCCAAGGCCAAAGCGAATGGGGGCAAGGCCTGATCTGTGCTGAACCTGCGGAATAAGCACCTCCAACCTGGCACCCGCACCAATGCCCAGGTTGGAGAACTCACGATATCGACCCACCGGAAAGGAGCCGTTCGCCGAAAGCTCTATGCTGTGAAAAAAGCGCGCGGAGTCCTCACACAGGCCGCCCAAGGAGAACGCCAAAGGCTCATCTCCAACCAGCGTAGATGAAGGGCGAATCTCGGACTGGGTTGCAATCTGTAGTCCCAGTTGATAGTGGCGCTCGGAAGACTGCTCCTCCGGGACATCGTCGCCGAAACCGCCGACTCGTGCCTGTGCCCGGCGGTCGATCTCGGCAAGCGTGTCGGCAAGGCGGGTTATTTCATGTTGTGTGACGGGCGTTGGCCGGTCTTGCTCGGTGAACTCAGCCTGATCATATATAACCGCAATACCTTCACTGGTCTGAAAAACCGGCAGGTCTCCAATTGCAGCACCACTTCTTTCTTGTTCTTGAACGAGTGCCTCTCGGACCCCGGCTACGGAGCTTAAGGCACTGTCTACCATAAACACCGTGGTACCTGCCGCACGGGTGTCGGTATACTGCTTCCACCACACTGATTGGGGTGCGGCAGCGCCTTCGTCAACCTGGTCGGCAATAGATATCTCGACTCGTCTATTGAGTGCACGCCCTTCCGGGGTGTCGTTGTCGGCAATGGGAGAGTATTCGCCACGGCCCTCGGCGGAGATCATATTTCTGTCGAAAATTCCGGTTCCAGCCATGGTGTCGGCAACCGCGTTTGCTCGTTGACCGGACAACAGCGTGCCGTCATCGTCATCTCCATCCACCTGGGCAGTATGCCCTTCAACAAGAAGGTTTCTGTTAGAAAAGCGTTGCAGCACCCGGGCAAGACCGTTGATCTTGTCCTCGGTCTCGGGGGTAATCTCGGGTGAGTCCGCGGGAAACTGTAGATCCCGATAGATGATGTTGATCGTGTTACCTACGACCTCAACCGCCAAGTCTTCAAGGCCTTCCTCAGCAGCAGCGGTCTCCACCTCGCTTACCAAGAGGGCAAGACTCACTGCCTCCCAGTCATAGGGGCGGTGTTCGTCAACCAAGAGAACTGGGGTTGCTTGTTGTGCCCAGGCCCCCTGAGCGGCGAACACCGCCAGGGTAACAGCGGTGCACACTCTTGCAAGGAAACGAGTTTTTTTCATACGTCTTCTGCCTCCGAATTGCTGATTACTTCTATCGTATTTTGACGCTTCGCCAATCGCGAAGATTAATACGCGTGCGCGCCACAAAAGTCAACAGGTGTCGCATGAATGCGCGACAAATGTCGCAGATAATTGGCGTATGCCGCGGTTTTCAGAGGATCGTTGCGTGCTTAATTGCTATCAAAGTCTGCAAAGCTCTGCTAAACTGAGAATACATGCGAGGCTCAACGAATAAGCATCAACTACGGTCGGACAAAACCTACCGTTCGATCGTTGATACTGCCTACCGGCTCTACCTGGAAAACGGTATTGAAGCAACGACAATCCAACAAATTGCGCAGGAGATTGGTGCCCATAGAGCAACCGTGTACCGGTACTTTGGCTCTCAGGTAGAGATAGGCTTCGCCGTAGCGGAGCAGCTCAATGAAGAGCTTCTTGGGCGCTATTTCGGCAGGCTTGAGGTGGAGATACAAGAAGCCGGTACCGCTTGGGAAAAGCTGTCCATAATGATACGCGTTGGGAACCGGGTGTGTCGCGAAATGCCCGAGAGTATGAAATTTTTCGCTCTCTTTGATGCATACTTGGACATTCTTCCGGCGAACGCGAAGCTTGGTATGGAGCTTGACGAACTACTTGCCGAGACAACATTGATTACGTGGATGACGGATGTCATCGAGGAAGGCCGGAAAGACGGATCTATACGGTCGGATATAGATTCAAAACTCATGGCTGTAGCGCTGAGACAGAGTTTCATGACCTTGTGGAATCGTATCGTTCTCTGGCGTGAAGGTTTAAGTCAAGCTTACGGTATTGCGAATCCGGAAGACCTGGCCGATGTATTGCTTGGCGCAACCCTTGACGGCATTCGCGCCCGGAACTAATCGCTGAAGTGCCAGCAGCCAGAATCTACCAGGCGGCTTTTATCTCAGAGGTCCAGCCAGCTTCGGCCCGGTCGGGAAGGTGGTTGTGGGCAATGATTACTACGGTTGCTCGGTCAACTATCGCCTCGGCAAAGACTTCCCGAGGATGTACCAGCGTCTCATAGCCGTACTCGTGCATTTATGAGCTGTGGGAGCAAATGTACGATCTTCCGGAGTCCCTGCTGTAAAGGCTGTCGTTAGTCGTTCTGTGAAATGGTATGCTTGCGACGAAGAGGGGTAATGGATGAAGAGTATCACCGACCCGGCGCGGTCCTATTTTTTTTTCGCTGGTCGCTGCGGTCTCGATAACGGCCCTGGTCGACGCATACCTGATCGTTCCCATGGTCGAAGTCGACCCCGCCCTGACAATGCTCATCAGCCGCTCCGCTGAGCTGGAGTTGGTGCGACGGTTCGCGCCGGTGGTGACGCCGATTGTAGCGATTGTAGGTATCTCCGCACTGTATGTACTCAGGATCGCGCAGACCCTGAGGGAGGGAGTGACGTCCCGGAAGGCCCAGTCCCTTGTTCTGGATGCGCCACGGTTTCTCGGCGCAACCGTTGCGGGCGGGTGGGCCGCGTCCCTCCTCATCGGACTGTTGATCGATATCTTCACGGTCCACTTCCCCGTCCCCGGGGAACGCGCAGTCTACTACGCCTCCTCGGCTCTGGCGATACTCTCCACCGGCCTGTTCGGTTATCTCGTCACCTATGTCGTGACCGATCAGGCCAACCGGATGAGGATGGTCCCGAAGGTCTTTCCCGAAGGGATGGTCTCCCGGATTGCGCAGGACAGGCCAGTCAGCCTCCCCCAACGCCTTCTGGCTCTCTGGTTCGGGGTGAGTTTCTTCCCCCTTCTCGTTCTGGCCCTTGGTATCTACACCCGAAACTACGTCCCGGCAAACGAACTTCGGGCATACCTGTTCATTGCTATCTTCGTTCCGACGAGCTCGCGTATCTCATCGACAGTACGATCGAGATGAGCGCGTCTCTCCGGGAGAAAGAGCTGCTCTCGGACACCTTCGGCCGGAGCGTCGATCCCCGGGTGCGCGATCACCTCCTGGCGGGAAACATCGATCTCGGCGGCACCCTCAGGGAGGCGGCGGTCATGTTCTGCGATATCCGGAGCTTCACCACCTTCTCCGAGGGAAAGCGGGAGGAGGAAATCGTCGCTATCTTGAACGAACACTTCGAGGCGATGGACGCGGCGATCGGCCAACATGAGGGGATGATCAACAAGTTTCTCGGGGATGGCTTTCTCGCCCTCTTCGGGCTTCCCCTGGAGACGGCGAATCCGTGTAATGAGGCGTTTCTCGCCGCTGTCGACATGGTCGCCGCCAACGAAGAGCTCAACCGACGACGCCAGGCGCGTGACGACGCTCCTCTCGAAATCGGTGTCGGTCTGCACTATGGCCCCCTCGTTGCCGGTAACATCGGCTCGTACCGTCGCAGCGAGTACACCGTTATCGGTGATGCCGTCAACGTGGCGAGTCGCATCGAAGGTCTGACGAAACGCTTCGGCACCCGAATCGTCGTGACCGAACCATTTGTCTCGCAGTTGCCGCAGGAGATCGTTTCCCGCGAACTCACCGATCTCGGCCGGACGGAGGTGCGGGGACGGAGGGAGACGGTTCAGATCTACGGGGCGCGATAACGGGACCCCATTGAGGCCGCATATGTTCAAAACGGCGTAGAGATACGGGCAAATCAGACTATCTGGTTCATTTCTGCGATCTCTTGCGATACTTGTGGTGGAGAGGGGGAGTTTCACGACGAAACATCCATTGAAAATGAACACCCCTGCCAAGCCGATGATCGCTTCTTAAGTGGTGGTTGATGGTTTCCAGATTACCAGGGCCAGGACCGGGACCAACGCCAGCGTGACCGCGGTGGCAACCCTTAGAAAGCGGAAAAGTTCGTCATGGATAGATCTGCTCCAAGACCTGTTTCGTCTCTGCCCGTGGAAGCACCCGACCGAAACTGCTTGATCCCTCTGCTCAAATCGGAGGAGTAGGTGGTCGACGACTTGATCTCGACCGGCAGATGACCAGCACCAGTGGAGATAATAAGGTCTACCTCGGTGCCCTTTGAATCGCGATAGAAAGATACCAGCGCCCGCCTTCCGCAATGGAGAAACTTCTTAACGATATCCGTAGCAACAAGGGTCTCAACAAGCGCGCGACGTAGCGGATGGTTCTTCAGCTGGCCTCCAGGAGTGAGATCCACTCTCGCGACGAGGGATCATTCCCAAAGTATCATCTTGGAATTACACCTTGGTCACCGGTGAGTACACCAGTCTTGTGGAAACAACTCATCTTCTGTCCGCGAATGCCAACGCCCGCCTGCGGGCGGCGCACTACAGACTCTGAATTCCTTCCAGATCACCCGATATATGTGTCTTTTTGCTCCACCCGGAATACTGACGCTGGTAGGCAACCGAGCAGATCTCGATGTCCATCGTGTAGTCTCCAAAGCGGGTGATGTTCGGTGTCAGGAGAGAACCGCCCAAAAGTGTAACCACCAGTTTCGGGATAAACGCGACGCCAAGACAAAGTGCGCTCAAAGTACCGCGATCAGCCGCGTTGAGTTCGCTCAGGTCCACGTGTTCCGCCGTCGTAAGACCCGGGATAATCTCTTCCGCTCCAGAGCTAACCGCGGGTTCGCGCATCACGTGCACTAAGACTTGCAGGACCAGATCGTCCACGACGTGAGCCGGGTGTGGAATCCAGACGATCCTGCGGGGGTTCGTGGCATCGTCCGCGCGTACCTCGCCTTCATGCACCCCGAAAGGCATAAGCACGAGCGCCGCACGGGAGTTCTCCGATACCAAAAGCGCGTGAGTCGGAATGATACCGTCATGGTTGGGGTGTGAGCTGCCAATCAAAACCTGTGCTGTGAATGTGGCCATAAGCGTCCATTTCCTCCTTCGTTGGAAAGGGCCTAAGGTTTCCGTTCGGGCCCCGTGTCCCTGCGGCATTATTGTAGCACGATTGTCCTACCGTGAGCGCTGGGTGCGTGACCGTGCACAGATGATCCTGGATGGTGAGGAACTATGCCAACCCGGAGTTTTTAAGCTGCCGTAAGCACGCTGGCAAACATCCCGGGGCCCACTATACGAATAAAAAATGGACAATCACCTCTATGGTGCAGGTTTGTCCGCACCGCTATTCCTACCACGCGCAGGCCACAGGATACCGGTGAATGACCGTGTCCGGTGTCAG
>RECN01000091.1 GCA_007694005.1 Spirochaetaceae bacterium | reverse complement strand
CCGAAGTTGAGCGAGACACACGACTTGATGCCACAGAATGCAAGTGTGCCGTCGCCGACTACACGTTGCGTGGGATCGCAGTACTGACTGCGATGGATGTTGTCCGGCGCGCCGGTCGTGGTAAGGACCGTTGCTGCGGGTATGTGGGTCAGAAGCGGCTCAGGCAGGTCGCCCGGAGTAAACGCGAACCCCGGCAAAAGCACCTTGTCGAACCAGCCCTTGAGGCGTGCAGGCATCACACTCCACCAGACCGGGTATACAAAGGCGAGGTGCTGCGAGTGCATTATGCGATCCTGATGCTCGCGCACAATGGGATCATGGGAACCACCCGTTGAATACACCGCGAGCTCGGCCGGAGAGACGACCGGATTGAACCCGATCGCGTTGAGGTCTATTACTTCCACGGTATGCCCGGCATCCTCGGCCCCCGACACGAATGCATCGAGAACCGCGTAGTTAAAGCTTTCCTTCCAGGGATGATCAATGACAGCGAGAATGTTCATGGGCTTGGATTATATCAGAACCTGCACCGCAGTCGAAGCAGCCATGACGACCGTCACCAGCAGTCCGATGAACCACTGACTGTTGCGGATAGAACGCTGTACGTCGTCAAAGCGCCGGTCAACGGTTTCGAAACGCTTGTCCGATATTTCAAAGCGCTTATCTACCGCCTCGAAACGTGCATCCAGATAGCGAAATAGATCTTCGAAACGCTTATCAACTGCTTCGAAGCGTCTTTCTAGTGCTTCAAAACGCTTATCACTGGCCTCGAATCGTTTCGTGACCGCCTCAAACCGTGCATCAACGGCCTCGAATCGCTTTTCCATTGCACGAAAGTTTCGTTCGGTGGACTCGAAATGCTTCTCCATAAGGTCACGATTCGCACGAATGTCTTCCCGCAGGCGTGCCTGCATGTATGCGTCCGCTACAGCCATGTTCGGTGGGAGAATCTCGGAAAAGTGATCCCTGAGATAGTGGGTAATCTGTTCGAAATGCCGTTGACTCAACTCCATCGCAGAATCTGCCATTACCTTTGTCCTTAAAGAATAAAGTGTCCGGCAGCGGGCATGCAAGATGCGCACCGCCGACACCTCTTATACCCGGTGCATTGTGCATCTGATTGGTGCGAAGTGTTACAATTCCCCGCTTGACAGTTCCTGCATGCGCCTGCGGGTACCGGGATAGTGGTCGGTCGGCCCGAGGAACAGCAGCCGTCTCGGTCGACCGATCTGTACAAGGTTCCCGACGTGCCGGTATCCGAGCCAGGGCGGCGGTAGCGTTGGAATCGGGTCATTGCTGTTCACCACTCTGGTGATGGTCAACAGGCGTTCCGGTGGCAACTCACTTCGTAGCTGTGCGAGGGTACGCGGCGTCAGCACCCGAGGCGAGGCGAAGGTCACAAGCTGCAGGTCAAGGTCGGGCGCCATCTCAAGCAGATCAAAGTACGCGAGCGTTGCCACTGCCCCACCGGCGCTAAAGCCTGCGAGCACTATGGGATACTCGCGGTGCTCGAACACACGCCGCACGATCTCACCGCGTACCGACTCATAACGGCGAAGAAATCCGTTGTGTGCACGAAAAGGGCTTTCAAGCGGCTGGTATCGCGGCCGTCTGGCACGTGCGGAGAAGTTAATGCGCGATTCCGCGATGAGGTCCGAGCTTGTGGTGCCGCGTATCGCGACGTGGTACACGCCACGGTCAAGAATCGCGACCCCCTGCGTGTAGGTCTCATTATCCCAGAAGTAATCAAGGTCCCAGTCGAAGTCGCGAAAGCGCTCGTGCCGCCGAATCGCCGCGTCGGTCATTGCAAATACACGTTGCAGATCGTCGACCGAGAGAGAACCGTCGGCAGGGTCGCCCGGAGGAAGCGGTGTCAGCGGGGCGGTGACGCAGGCTGCTGCGCTCAGAAGCAGCACGACCGTCACGAGAACGGGTACCAATATGTTCATGAACCCTGCACGTCTGACTCCAGTTCTGCGATCAGGCGATGAACGTCACTGCGGCTTCGCTTCATATCAACAGATTCCTTCTTCGTGAAAGTGTCGCCTATATTGCAGGTACGCTCAAGAGCTGAACAGCTGTAGACCGTGTTCCACAAAGGGTTCAAAATCCGACGTGTTGCGGGTCGCGAGGGTGACTCTGTTGTGAATAGCGGCAGCCGCAATCATGGCGTCGATGCGCATGCGTCGCGTGCGCCTCGTCGCGTTAAACAGGCGGGCAGCTACCCCGGCCTGTTCGCCGGCAAACGGAAGAATCCTGTTGCCGAGGATTGCTGAGGCCAGATGCCTGCCTCGTTCGCCCACGGGTCCCGAAACAAACTCGTACCAGCAGATTGAGGACGTGCACAGATTCTCATGGTCCGCAATCCACGCCCGAAGCTGTTGCGCTTCCGGTGAACCGGGAACGAGCATGAGAATCAGGTAGTTCGTGTCAAGGAGAATCACTGCCGCTTCCCCGTTCCCAGGACTGCCGCGCTGAATAGACTTCACTGAGATACTGCTCCGCCTGTTCGGCGCATACACCACCGGCGTCCCAGAAATCTGCGAGTCGTTCCTGAAGTGATGTGGTGTTGGCCTGATCCTCGGCCGCGGCAATGCGGACTGCACGCCGGACAACCTCGGCCTGTGAGACCTGCCACTGGGAGGCGAGAAACTGCACGAGCTCTATCGTTTCGCTATCCAGCGCGAAACTGGTCCGCTGTTTCGATAATGACATACCATAATTGTGTGTGGTAACAGTATTGGTGTCAAGCTCGAGATGTCTGAAGCCTCGGTGACGGTGCCGGACGCAACAGACTCATTCCTCAACCGACAGGAGCCCGTACATTTCGGTAATGATGTGCCGGATCTGCGCCGCAGCCGCATCGTCTATGACGCCGATGCGTTCGCCCACCCGCCTGCGGGAAATGGTTCTGATCTGGTCGACCGCTACTTCTCCTGATTGCTCCGCGAGATGAACACGCACGCGGCTTGGCCACTGGGGATGCACGCGTGATGTAACAGGACAGACGACAATGGTCTCCAGCACTTCATTCATGGCATTATCGCTAACGACGACTGCCGGTCGGGTCTTCGCAATCTCGCTGCCGACCACCGGGTCCAGATGTACCCAGTAGGCCGCGTAGCGCTCAATCTTCAAGCCCGTCACCAGCGACACCGTCCCATGATTCCCATTCGGCTGCCTCTGCCGCTTCCTCCGCCATTTCGCGAAACGAAGCAGCATAGGTGACACGGCTGTCGTCCTTTGATACCGGGCACAATAGAATACCGTTTCGCCGACGGGAGATCTCGATATCGTCTCCTTCGGAGAGTTCGTAGAGTTCAAGAATCTCGCGGGGGATGCGTACGCCTCTGGAGTTACCAATGCGAATCAGCTTTGTGTTCATGTACCTACGGTAATTACGCTGTTCAATTTCGTCAAGATGCCGCAGATGACATCACACGTACTCCCAGAGACGCACGAGAGGAATCTTGCGAAAATGAGAATCATAGGTTACGAGCTTCGCCCCGTACTCGACGGCGTGGGCGGCGACCCAGATGTCGTTGAGCGGTACCATGGTGCCCTTTGCCCGTAGCGCGTTCTTGATTTCACCAAAAATCTCGGCAGTCACCACGGTCACGTCAACGATTGAGACACGGTCTTTTGACAGAAACCGTTTCAACTCGGCCGTATTCTCCTGCAAACGGCTGCCACCATAGAAACCTGCATACAACTCACCGATTACGACGGCCGATATATAGATATGCTGCGACTCCACCAGGAACGGTAACACCTGTGGGTCCCCAGCCATGAACGAGCTGTAGGCGTTCGTGTCAAGAATGATATTCGTCACGATTCGTTCCAGTCCGCCTCGTCAACGCGGCTGAAATCGCGCACGGCTGCGTCGAACTCTGCTTTCTCCTGGACCGACCACACACCGAACAGATCGTCGAAATCATGTGCATGGTCTGTCGCCTCGGATTCCATGAGCGTCGACTGCAGAAGCTCCTTGATCGTCCTGTTCCGACTTGTGCCTCGCTCCTTCGACGCCTCCGTTATCTTCTGCATAAGAGCCTCATCTATCCCGTGTATAGTGACCGATTTCATACGTACTTTATGAACCATAATACGGTTCATTATAGTTCATAAAATGGACACACACAAGATAGTTCGCACGAGGGCTTGAGATCATCCCCCCCCTTCACAGCCAGCTCCGCACCTCAAGCCCCTTGATGCGGGCGAAGTGTCTCGGATTGTTGGTTACCAGGGGGAGTTTGTGAACGAGTGCGATCGCTGCGATCACGAGATCCATATCTGCAATGATCGTCCCCGACCGCTTCAGATCGGCTTTAATCATAGCGAAGGCTTCGAGGAGTTATAGGCGCCGTACAATAGCGCTGCACTATTGATTCGGGTCGTGTACAGACGGTGAGCGGGAATCTTCATGACCTCGGCCACCACCACAGGATTTCCTTTCAGAAAGTAGATGATGCAGTCGCTATCGAGTATCACGTAAAGTCCAACGAGAACGGCTTTGAATCCCGGTCAGCTGCAATATCAGCCACCATTGCGTCGGCCTGTGTACGGTCGAGCATTCCGGCAAAGCGTAGCAGATCGTTCTGCTCGTCGGTATTCTGCATGTAATATTGACGTATTGACTGCTCAATAATGTCGGTCTTCGTAGTCTCAAGATCATGACTGAGTTTTTCGAGAATCTCGATGGTCTGTTCGTTCAGTCGCAAGTTTACAGCTTTTTTCATGGCGGCCTCGAACGTCTTTACATATAGTACCATGTGTACGGTATTTCGTAAAAATGTTTATCGCCACGCGCGCCAACCGATACTCGATACATATCCGTGGCGTCCATACGGGAAACTACTCTTTACCACCATGAACTTTGACAAATCTACGATTGCATCGTAGATTTACACGAAATGATTCCGAATACGTCTCTCTGGAAGTGACCGATAGGCGCGCGTTCGCTCCTTTTATTGCTTTTGTCCTGCACATGGGTTTACCGCCTAGTGATCCGGTTGATACTCCCGGATACCACTTTTTTGCACAATCCACAAACGTCCCGTCAGATCATTTTCGATCGTCGCAACCGCTAACCGTCGAACGAGTTCATACAAGTCGTCTGGTGTAGATTGATGCGGTAGTCGGAGCACTGCAATACCAGCATACCGATCAGGTGGATAGACCAATGGGCTGGAAAAATCCAAGTCGAGGGAGACAAGGCACCGGCCTTCGCGATGACATACCTCGATAAGTGATGTATCGTCGGCAGACTGCAGCCCCTCGTCGACAACAGTATGCACGTCATGACCACACTCCAGAAAAATATCGGCACCGCGCTTACCAAGATTTTCGTCGAGCTTGAATCGCATACCGTACTCTATGCACCGTGGGCTAACTCAACGAACCGTTCTCGCGCCATCTCGGATCCGTAGGCAATGCAGGCTCTCAGGTCTGTTTCGGTGAGACCTGGATAGTTCTGAAGAATATCCTCGTAGCTTGCTCCGTCCGCGAGCATGTCGAGGATTAACGATACCCAGATACGATGGCCCCGTATGCAGGGTTTACCAAAGCAAATTTCAGGGTCAACAGAGATTCTTTGCAAAAGATCGTGTTTCGATGTACTCATTTTCACCGTCTCTCCTCCATCACATCTTACCTCAAATCTTTCAAGCGCTCCAGATCGATACCGTTGGCTCCGAAAATATCAGACGCACGATCGCCCAGGCGTTCCGGCGCACGCGTAGGTTACGCATCTGAAACTCCTATCTCCACCTGCTGCAGCTCGGGCATGTCCGCGAAGTGCGCGTCGCGGTGGAGGAGCGTCGCCCCGGTACACTGCGCTGCTGCGGCAATAAGGCTGTCGACAAGCGGTATCCGCCGCTTCGCCCCCTGGGACAACTCGAACGCGCGCGTTGCACACGCGGTGTCGACCGGCACCACCTCGTCGCACATGCCCGCGTAGGCGAGCGCTCGCTGCCGAGCGTCTCCCACCGTTTCCCCGAGACTGACGAGGCGGCGGGCAAACTCTGCCACCGACAGCGCGCAGATCAGAATTTCTGCGTCTGAATCTTCAAGATGATGATGAACTACCTCGGCGCCTGCTTCGTCGAGATAGTGCGCGAGCAGTGCGGTGGTATCGAGAAGCACCCGCGTCACCGCACATCCCGCTCCCGTTCGGCGACAAGGTCCGCGACGGCGTCGGCTGCACCCGAAAGCGCCCGCCCCGCTCCGCGCAGGCGCCGGGCCTGCGCGCCCCGGCCCGGGACCAGACGAACGACAAGGGTGTCGGGCTCCTCGCCCGGCGTCCAGTCGAGTTTCCAGCCAGGCTCTATGCCGTACTGCTCCGCAACGGCGCGCGGTATGGAAATCATATTTTTCCCGGTTACGGTTGTAATCAT
>RECN01000193.1 GCA_007694005.1 Spirochaetaceae bacterium | reverse complement strand
GTCATTAAGCGCCTGCCTGACGTCTTCGGTTCCGAAGCGTGGCGCACGCTCGCCTACATGAAATGTGGGAAAACAACCTTCTCCGAAACTACTCTGGTGCCGAGCATCCCCCGTTCCTGAAATACCACGACGCGCGAGAGTGCTCACGGCCGCACCGATAGATATCCCTTGCGTTGCGGCCAGGCTTCTAGCGACCTCAAGTATATCCTGATCCAGATTGATGGTCGTTCTCATACCGTGAAGATAGCACGGAAGCATCATAACATCAAGATGATTTGGTACTGTACCGTATGCCCGAAGAGCACCATTTGCAGAAAAAATAGAGCCGGTCGTTTCGGGAGTAAATCAATGCCGTCCATGCATTCTGCATCGAAATCCGCGATTGCCGGGCGTATAGCGCCATATACCCGGGTTGGTACGGTTCTTGCATAATTACCTGTATGCGCCCTCGCTATGCATTTTCGATAGCTATACTTCTCTCTCTGCTGTTCGCCTCGTGTACGTCGCCGCTGGCGTCGGTCACGGGCAACAGTGACACCGGGACCCTGAGCGTCTCGGCGGCCGGTCGCGAGACTGACGGGCAGATCGGCGCATCAACCGTGTTTCCCGATATTGATCGCGAGTTTCTCGTGTACCGCTTCAGGCTTCGGAACGATGACGCGGGGCAGGATCTCACGGGTATCGCGGGGGATGCAGCGCAGGAGTTTACCGATCTGATTCCGGGTGCGTGGACGGTGGAGGTTGTCGCTGCCGTCGGGCCGGCGGCCGAGGCCGACTGGGATGTGCCGGTGCTCGCCGGGCAGACTCCGGTGCAGATCCGCGCGGGTGAACGGGTGCAGATCGTGGTGCTCATGCAGGTGGCTGACTCAGGCCGCGGGGGGCTTGATATCCTGGTCTCGTGGCCGGAAGACGAGGTTGTCGCCGCGCTCGAGTACCGCCTTGACGCGGACGGCAGCGCCGACGAATGGGCGCGGGTCTCATCATCATTCTTTCTGACTATGGACGGTGCGACCAGCGCTGCGGTGTCCCTGCGCGATCTGCTGCCGGGAGACTACATACTCACGATTCGACTCGACGCGGGGGAGTCGCGCGAGCTTCGCTACCGGGCGCACGCCGAAGAGGTCGTGCACATTGCGCCGGGGGTCGTGACCGAAGCAGGCTTTGTCCTGAGCGCAGGTGAGTTCAGCCGCGTTCCGATTGCACCCGGCACCTGGGAGTTTTTCGAGCAGGAAGGTCAGATTATCATTAACCCGGATGGCTCAATTCAGTTCACGGACTCAGGATACCGCTACGTGATGAACGAACAGTTCATCAGTGTCGACCCTGATACCTACGCCATATCCTTCGATGGAAGCGGAGAGAAGCGGCTGTTCGCCGAGATGCCGGATGTCAGCAGGATACGCGTGGAGATCCGGGGAGCCTTTATCGCCGGGAGCAACGGCGGCTGGGGTCTGTTTTTTCACGCCGAAGAACCGGGTGGCGGTCAGGATGTTGCGGGGTGGACGCTGCAGGTAGACCGTGGGCTCGGCGATCAGGTTGTCCTGCGGCAGTGGACTCGTGGGCGCGAACGGGATCCCTTCCTCCGAATAGCGCAGGCTGCGCATGGCATCGACTGGACCGAGCCGCTCGATGTGAATGTCGACATAGACGGGTTCGCGCTCCGGGTTGAACTGGTGCAGGCTGGTGCGACGACCGTGATTATCGACGAAGCGAACCTGAGCACCATGCCGAACGTGGTTGCCGGTCAGGCGCGGGACTCAGGCTTTCTCGGACTTCGCTCGTGGGCGGACGCTCCGGTTACCATAGACGAGTTGCGGCTGATTCTGCCGAACTAATTCGTAAATTGGTCCATCCCGACTCACCGCCGTCAGATCCGTCTACGACTCTGGAAGGTCTCTCTGTACCATCAGCCCGATCGTAAGGCCGATCTCCGGAGGGCCGCCGGAGGCGACCGCGTAGATCACCCCACGCAACCCTGCCGACAGGCCGTAGGTCCACACGTCTGTGTTCTGAGTCAGTATCTCCACGCCTGGGGTGAGCACAAAGGCCGGCTGCGTGACGAGCGCATCGTTTCCGAAGCCAGAGACGGCGAGTCCGTAGCGCAGCGATATCCGCGCATTCAGTCGTGTTTCAAGCGGCGGGCGGTAGGCAATCAGACCGAGCAGGCTCGCGGTATGCGAGCTCCCCGTAAAGCTATCGCCCCCACCCCCGGTCAGCCGTATGTAGGTATACCCAAGCCCGATTCCCGCATCGATCTGTCCCTGCAGTTCACGCGATGCTCTGCTCGGGGGGAGGGAAAACACCGAAAAATCGGCACCTGTTGCACCCTGCAGCAGAACGACCGCGGCCTGCGCTTCGACGCTCAGATGGTCGCTCGGCCACAGGGTGTGCGCACCGCCCGAGAGGAGCAGGATCAGCAGGATGATGATGAAACCGCGATGGTGTGCGTCGTGCATCGCGTCCATTATCGGGTGCTTCCGCTCCGGTGACCAGTCAGCTGTAGTGGAGTGTCGTAGATCGCGTCGTGAATGTGTAGCTCATTCACCAGTTCCAGCAGTAACTCGGCCGATCCGGTCTGCGCATCCGTGACTTCAAAGCTCGGGAAGCGGTTGCCGAGGAAGCGAAGTGGACCAAGCCCGTGTCGCGCCGCGATATCGTGCAGCTCGGCCTCCACCGCGGCATGATCTGTCGAGCGAAACCATGGTCTGTCGAGGGTGATGATGATACGCGGCAGTTCGTCTCCCCGTGGTCCCTCGTCGGCAAAGCGCCGTGCGCCGCGACCGGGTTCGGTGTGGTTGCCGCCCGTGCTCATACGCAGGCCCAGGCTGTCGGGGTCATCGGTCCCCTCGCCGACGGACGACACCGAAAACCCGTTTTGTGCAAACGGCCCGTAGGGTTGAGAAAGCGCCGCAGCGAGCGCCGCGTGTGCGTTCAGCATACCCGCCCCGTAGCGATCCGGGTTCGCGGTGGTGGGCGCGGAGGCTGCAGTCTCGCGCAGAATGTGCCTGATCTGCTGTGGGGTGAGACTCTGGTTCACCGCCCGCATGAGCGCGGCAACCCCGGCAACGTGGGGCGCTGCCTGGGATGTGCCGGCCTGGAAGCCGAAGGCACCCGATCCGAAAATGGCACTGAGAATGCCTGCGTAGGTATCGGCGCTGGTGCCAGTGCCGCCTGGTGCGACAAGGTCGACTTCCGGGCCGCAGGCGGTGTACGAGGCGTGCTCAAACGTGCTCAGATCGGGACCATTTGCACTACCCACAGCCATGACTGAAGCGTAGCGAGCGGGAGATTCAACAAGCGCACACGATATGGCGGATGAGCCGTTCCCGGCGGCAGCGACAACGAGAATACCGGATTCGCGAATATCGTTCAGGAGAGTCTCCAGATCCGGGTCGAGGCCTCCAGGTGACCCAAGGCTCAGGTTAATGACATCTGCACGCTGCAGAGGTTGCGCGCTCGACATACCGGATGCGAAGGCAAGGCCTTCAATGAGCGAGCTCACCGACCCGGATCCGTTCGCTTCCAGTACGGTAACAGGGAGTATCCGTATGCGGTTCCATCCGATACCTGCGATACTATCTGTCCCGCTTGTCGCGTTGTCGGTACGCGCGCCTATAATGCCAGCGACGTGTGTTCCATGATCCAGGGACGAGCTCGCCTCGACACCGCCATTCGTGGCTGTGGTGGCATCATACGCTTCCCCCAGCACATTCGCCGCAAGATCGGGATGGTTTACATCGATCTCGGTATCGAGCACCGCAACGACTACGGGAGCGAGGCCCTGCCGGTTGTTCGCGATACGCTGCACGAGCGGATCGTGCAGGAGGCCCCATGCCTCGGGCATCTGTATGGTGCGCAGGTTCCATTGTTCGTTGAACCGCACGTCGTTTGGCGTGAGTGGATCTGCGTCGGGGAGGGTGAATCGTGTGGAGCCTACGTTGCACCCGGTAAGGAACAGGAGGAACCCGGCGGCAATCACGGTTTTGAGTGATCGGCGGCGGGATGTATTCAACTCCTACTCCTTACAGGCACATACCCGTATCGACAGTGTGACAGATGCATCGATGCCGTCTATCTCGGTATATGCAGTAACAACATACACCATACCTGATTCGCGTTCCTGTGTCTGCAGAATGTATGTCCGGGAAGACTCGGCGGTGCTGCTGTTCTGTATCTCTGGTGCTGCACCGTTTATGCGCCAGAAGAAGACAAGGTCTTCAAGTGGCTCTCCGGTTCTTTCGATGCGGGCGGAGGCGGTGAGTTCAACCGCCTCGCCGGCCTGTATTACTTCGCCGCCTGAGCTTTCAAGACGAAGGGTAGTGGGTCCACGGTGGGTGTCCGACTCAACCGTCGTTTCGGCAGAACCGGCCGCTTTCCCTATCGCCTCGGAACCCAGTCGTTCCAGCTCGCTCGCTATGTAGGGCAGGGTACACGCCTGGAGAGACAGTATGCCTGCGACGAACAGAGCGAGCCGAAGCCGGGTACGACGGGTCATGTATATCAGTCCTCGACTGCTATGATGCGGACGCTGTGGCCTGCCGAGTATCTGGTGCCGTCTGCCGCCGTGACGACGAGGGTAATGCGCTTGACCTGGCCAGCTTCTGCTGCTGTTGTCTCTATGGACAGCGTGTTACTCGTGGCGTCGGCTATGGCTTCGCCATTCATGCGCCAGCCGAATGTCACGTTATCAAGGCCCGCAGCCTGTATGGTAAAGGTTTCACCGGCTGCAACACTCGATCCGGGTGTCTCAAAGAAGTAGTTGTCCGTCAGTTCCTCGAAGCGGTCCAGATCCGAAAGATCAAGCGCGATCGTTGCACCACCACCGAACGAAAAGTCTGACTCGGCAAAGGTTACAGCCGTACTGCTCGTCAGATTGCCTCGAACGTACCAGCGCTCATCGTAGCGGGCGAGTACCTGAAAGGGGTCTGCGCGATCGGTCAGAAGCTCAACGGTCAACCAGAACGACTGGGATGTCTGATCGTCGGCGGTAATCGTCAGGTCCTGGTCCTCAGGAGCAAAAAAGACTGCAATGCCGGTGCCTTCAAGCGTCTGAGAGCCTGTTCCGGTGATCACCGTCACGTCTTGAGAGACGGCGTCCTGTATGGAGACACGGTATCCCGTGATGTCCCCGAGTTTATCGAAGTCACCGTCGCCGAGAAGTTCCTGCGGCCAGGTGAAGGTTGCTGCCCAGCGACCGAGGTCGTTCTCACCTTCAAGCAGCCGGACGGGCACCACGAAACTGCGGCGTTCGCCACCAGCCACAAACACGCTCTGTGAGCCGAACAGCACGACCTCGGCGTCGCTGTTACGCCCGGTCACCGAGAGGGTCCACCGGCCAGGAATCAGATCGGTAAACGCGACTTCTTCGGCGAAGTCACCGCTTCCGTTGGTGTTCACGGTAGTGCTGTGCGAGCTGGTGTCGCCGGGGCCATTGGTCAGTGCAACGGTGTACGAGGCAACATCGCCGAGTTCGAACTCCGGAAAGACGGTGCTGGCCTGCAGGCCGTTTCCTTCGGGCCGTACCGAGCTGACAACGAGTTCTCCTGAAGCGCCTCGGGTCGGCGTGATACTGACCGCCGGATTGGAACAGGCGAACAGCGTCGCGAGTGCCACGATTACGAAATACATTTTCTTCATGTGTTTTTACTCCCTGCATAGCGTGTGATAGGAAGGGAGTACATAGCAATAATGGTGCCAAGTTGCTCAAAGTCTTGCCGGGCGACGCCAAAATCCGGATAAAGACTTTCAGGGAAAGCATATATTGGGTTAGTGCCCGGATTTCACACGAAACCCTGTCCAGAGATAAAAAATAGCATTACGCATTGAAATTTATGAATTTGCATTGTTAATTATATAACGTGAAATAATAAACTTCTCTTGACAATGTGTGTCAGGGCTGTGTAATCTCCGAACCAGGCAATTATCAACTAACTAACGCGAGTATATTAAGTTTATGAATGAGAAACAGATTCGGAATGCCGTACACGTCCTTGTTCTGCTTTCGCTGCTCGTTGTCGGTGGCGCGCTGGTCTTTGGTCTTGTTGACGGACGACTGCTGCCCGGTGCCGCAGACGCCCGGACAACCGGTGCCGGTGGTGCAGTTGCCGGAATGACCACTGACGCAGGTTCTCGAGGGAGTTTTGGCTCTGATGCTTCCACCGTTCACGGTCTTGCACTGCTTTCTTCCGACGGACGTCATCTCTCGGTCGTTGACCCTGCTACCGGGGACGTACGCGCGTCGCGCGAACTTCCCCGACAGGCAACATCGATTACACCGACTCCGGGCGGAGTCTCTGTCTGGGTGACCTTCGCTGATCACGCGGCGATCGAGGTCTACGACACCAGTGAACTCGAACGTGAGGCTGTCGTGCAGGCGCCCGGCGGGGCGGGGCGTACCCCGGAACACCTGACCTTTTCGGACACCGGCGAAGTGC
>RECN01000163.1 GCA_007694005.1 Spirochaetaceae bacterium | reverse complement strand
TATTTCTCGTTATGGGAAAATGTCAGACACGTCAGCGCAGGAAGGCTCAGGCTCCCGCCCGGTCGCTTGTTCGCAGGACCCTCGGCGCGACAAGCACACCCGTGGCTTTGAGCTGGTACTCTTCGGCCCAGTCGTCTCCCTCGGTACGCCAGCTCTTTGGACCCCACCACCGGTAATTCTTCGCAACATTGTGAACCTGACCGAAGGTGTTTATCCGGGTTCCATAGCAGTCGATGGTGAGTTCCACTTCGCCGCGCACGCTTTCGGGTGCCCGTGCGATCCAGGGAGCGCGAAAGACCGGCGTGACGCTGCCGTCGGGCCAATGAACGTCAACGAGTGCTCCACGCGCGTGTGCGATCGAGACACAGGATTCATCGCCTTCCGGCAGTGTCGTCTGGACACGGTAGCGGATCACGCCGCCGTAGAACGCAAGCCCCTGTCTTGTTGCGTCCCCCCATGTGAGATTGCGTACGGGAGCTGTAACCACGGCACGCGTACCGCACACCTTCACTCCAAAGTCCCCGAGCAGGTAGCACGCCTCAAGGCCGCCAGAACCGCCGAACGCCCAGCTGACCTCCAGGCGGTGCTCTCCCTTTTCGAGCGTTCCCAGGCGAACAGGCGTAAACGCGATGTCCATCCACTCGCCGTCAGCGACGGTCTCTACAGGGCGGCCGTCGAACGCTATTGTCGCCTCCGAAGCGTCTTCAAGCGCAAGGCGCACCGGGCCGGTCTCGTGCTCGACGACGATTGTAAACGAGACCGTCACGCGATGGTCGTGCGGGCGTGCAGGTTCGGCCCAGGGCTGGGCGATATCCCCGTGCCGCGGAGGGCGACCGAGCATTCGCCTCGCCTCGTTGTCGATTGTAAGTATCTCGGTGGTCGGCTGCCACGGGCCGTCGTCGAGGCGCCATTCGCTGCGGTCGAGTAAAAGAACGTTGTCCTCGAGCAACTCGACCCCGACCGGGTCCGGGAGCCTCCCCGTCTCGACCTGCGGCGCTATCTCACGCGGCGCGAGCGCCGGCGCGCCGGGAAGAAGCCGGAGAAGTATGTGCCCCGCGACAGGGAGGTCGAGAGGTACGCTCGTCCAGCCGCCTCGTGTTGTGGCCGGGTGCGGCGACTCCGTTCCCATCGCCGTATCGAGTAGTTGAACGTCCCACGAGCCGCGTATTTCGAGCGCAGCGCCGCTCAGGTCGTAGTTCGGGTCGTCGTTGAAGCGGGCAACAAATACGATCCGCCCGCCATCAGGAAGCTCCCGCTGCTGGTGGACGATACCGGAAGCGGCGACTTGCCGGGAGGTGAGGAGCCGTATATCGCGCAGCGGTTCGAGCTTCGCGAGGAGCTCGCTTCGCTGCCACGCGATTGCATCAAAGCCTTCGACGTCTTCGGGGCGGACCGGGGTTTCAGCGTCAATGAGGTCAGGCCCACCGTCTACGAGGAAGACCGTACCCCCGGCGGCAGCAAATCTCTGCAGGCGCTCAAGCGTGGTCCGTCGCATCGTCAGAACCGGTGGGACGACTATCGCGTCGTAACTCATGGTCCCCACGGCGAAGACCGGGTGGCCTTCGCCGTCTGTCTGAATCTCGCCGGCATTCTCGTCGCGGGAGAGATCTTCAAGCACTGCCTCCGAGACAAGATCGACGTCGATCAAATCCTCTATCATCCAGCGTAGCGTCGCCGCAAAACCGTCCTCGAGTCGCTGCCGTTCGCGAAAGCTCGCCGTCGGGCCGTGTACAAGCCAGTAGCTCTCCACGGGGTGTATCATGCCGACGCGACACCGCGGGTTTCCGCTGCGTAGCGCCGCGTGCAGCCGTGCGAAGTGATCCTCCACGAGATGATAGCGCTTCCACCACGGCGAGTGCGTGCCAATGCTCGCGGGATAGTCCCGTTTTGCCTCGCCGCCCATCTGATACCAGGTAAGATGGTGCACGCGTAACACGACGCCGAGTGCTGCCTGCCAGTCGCCCTGCCGCTTGTGGCCCTCGAATGGAAAATCCCAGTTGCTTACACCGTAGAGCTCGCTCATTGTTCCGGGAGCGCCTGTCTGGCGGGCGACCGACTGTGCCTGCTTCGCCGTCGTGAGTTCGAGTGAGTCGCACAGCATGTCGATCCCGGGCAGCTGGAAGTGACGAAGACTGCGCATGGTCTCCCCCGTCCACTCGGTCTGATTCCCGAGCGTCGCCTCGGCCATCATGTGGCCGGTGAGTGCGATGCCGTGATCTGCGCACCACGCCCCGAGCTGACCGGCGAAGGCTGCGACGAAGCGGTCGGTGTGGTGGTTGTGAAAACGCCAGCGAGCCCTGCAGTGAAGCCCGTCGGCGCGGTCATAGAAAACGTCGGGAAGGACGTCCAGCAGGTCCTCGCCGTATTCTGCGGCATAGCTTTCCGGCAGATCATCGGTCCAGGAGAGAAACCTGTCTCTTGTGTCGTCGGAGGCCTGAGGAAGATCCATCCCGCGGAAGAGCGGTTCATCGGTAAAAATCGCCGGAACGACGGTTCCGAAGCGATCACCGACGGTCGCGTAGTAGCGCTCGTGCGTTTCCTCTATGAATCGACGCATTGCTGTGGTGTTCAGCGTGTCGACGTACTGCGTGTTGTTGAACCACGTCCACGCCGGCGGGATTTCCAGATACGCGTAGAGCGCTGCGCGTCCCTGTGCCACCGGTTCGTCCTCGGCGATGCGCCGACGCTCTATAAGCAGGCCTTCGGCGAAAGTGAGTTCCCAGGCGGCGACGAAGCTTCGCGTAGCGAGTGGGAGTGGATTACCGTGGTGGGTCGGGCAGGGCAGCGTCTCGCCGGAGTTGATTCTGACCCGTGAGAGACGAAGGTGTCGCAGGCGATTTCCCTCGTCTGCGGTCGCGAGCCCTCCGGCAAAGCCCGAAGGCCAGCGGTCTTCGTCGTAGAGCCACGCGTGCATTCCGCGTTGTTCGGCCTCGTCGACCGAGGCGCGAATTCCCGCAAGGAACTCATCTCCCATGTAGCGCGTCGTGAGTCCGGTGCGTGGATGCAGGTGCAGCCCGCCGAGGCCCATCTCGGCGAACACGGCGAACTGATCGCGAAGGCGCCCGACTTCGAGCTCACCGTTAAGCGACCAGAGTGGTGCGCCGCGGTCTATCGCGGGTGGACTCGCAAAGCGTTTCGGGTCGAACTCTGGTGAACGATCAAATGCGGGTATCTGCACGGGGGCCTCCGTCCGGGGTGAACTGTCCGTCATGATACCAGCTTCGCCCGTATGTTCAAGGGCACGGTACGGCGACGCATCATCTGACCGATTGAGCAAAAACTACGTCTTTCCGGAACGGTCTGATACGGCAGATCGGGGGTACAATTGCAGGATACCCGGTCTGTAAGGGGGCATCCGATGCGACATGTCCGGAGCCGACCGCTTCTGTTGATGATGATGGTTCTCGCGCTGGTGGTAGCCGGTAGCGCAGCCGCGCAAGTCGACGTTTCGGTCCTGCCGCAGTTTCTCACGCCCCTTGGCCTGACCATCCCCGACGCCCCGGATCTGTACCGGCCTGGCGGCGGGATTCGTGTGAGTGGCATGTACGTCCCGGCGCAGGCGCGGTGGCTGCGCGCCGGAGGAGAGCTTGGATTCGATTACGTCGATACCGAGAACACCGACGCGGCACTCTTCATGATGTCAGCACACGCGACCGGAGGGGTTTCATTTACGCTGGGCGAAACCTTTGCACTGCAACCGATCGTGTCGGCAGGCTACGCGTACAGCCTCTGGGACGGAAGGAGCGCCGGACAGTTCTCAGCGGCAGCTGACCTGCAGCTTGCCTGGCGAATAACCCCGCAGCTGTCGGTCGTCGCGGGCGGCGGATACACGACCCGCGTCGGACTCTACGAGGGCGCGCGCGCCTTTCTCGGTACCACCTTCGCGCTCGGTACCGGAGCTCGCGAACCGTTGACCCCCACGCAGATACGCATCGACCCGGTTTTCCCGATTCTCTACCAGTACTACGACCACGGGCCGTTTGGAGCGATTGAGATAGAGAACACCGGAGCCGACACGCTTCGCGACGTGCGTCTTTCGTTTTTCGTGAACGAGTACATGGACTCGCCGAGAACATTCGCGCGCTTCGACCGGATCGCGCGGGGGGAACGCGTCGAGGCGGACGTTGTCGCGCTTTTTAACAACCGCATACTCTCGGTGACCGAAGGCGAGCGGGTCAGCGCTCAGGTCACCGTCGACTACACCGCTATGGGCCGGCCCGCATCGCAGACGATACGCGAGACCGTGCAGATTCATAACCGCAACGCGCTGACCTGGGACGATGACCGCAAGGCAGCAGCCTTTGTCACCGCCCGCGATCCAAACATCCTGCGCTACGCGCGCAACACCGTCGGCGTAGTCGAGGAATCGCCGCTTCGCGCCATAAACACGAACTTCACCGTTGCAATGGCGCTGTTCGAGTCGTTCGGGACCTTCGGGATCACCTACGTGGTCGACCCGCAGAGTCCCTACGAACAGCTCTCGCAGGACGCCTTTGCGCTTGATTTTATACAGTTTCCCTCGCAGACCCTCGAGTACCGTGCCGGAGACTGTGACGACCTTGCGATCTTGTACAACGCGCTACTCGAATCGGTCGGTGTGGAGACTGCGTTTATTACGACTCCGGGGCACATCTACGCGGCCTTCAACCTCGACATGTGGCCTGAGGATGCCGAGCGCACGTTTGGCTCGCTTGATAATCTCATTGTATATGATGATGCAGTCTGGCTCCCGGTGGAGATCACCGCGATTCGCCAGGGCTTTGTCACCGCATGGGAGCTCGGTGCGCGGCAGTGGCGCGAGGCCTCGGCTACCGGTGACGGGGAGATTCACCTGACCCACCAGGCGTGGCAGGTCTATCCGCCGGTCGCAAGTCCCGGAGACGGACTCATGCTCGCCACCTTACCCGACCGCGACCGGCTGCTTGCCACCTACTCGAGTCGCCTCGACACCTTTATTACCCGGTCTATCTACAGCCGCGAACAGCAGCTCCTCGGCCGCATCCGGAGCGACCGCGACACCCGCCCGATTAACGCGCTGGGGGTGCTGTACGCGCGCCACGGACTCTACGACCGGGCTGCCGAGCAATTCCGCCGCATCGCCTCGCGCTCTGCATCCGCGCAGGTAAACCTCGGCAATATCGCCTATCTCAGAGACGAGTATCCCCGGGCACTCGAACACTTCCGGGCTGCGCTCTCGATGGAGCCTGCCAACACGACCGCACTGCTCGGCACCGCGATGGCGCAGCACCAGCTCCACCAACACGGCGCGGCGGCCGCATCGTACGCGCAGCTGACCGAGCAGGACGCAGAGCTTGCCGGGCGCTACGCGTGGCTCGGCACCGGCGGCGGGGGTGATGCGGGGACGACCCGCGCTTCGAGCGCGGATGACCGGACCCGCATGGTCTGGGATGAGTAGGGGAGGGTGAGATGAGGAACAACACCATTATTATGGGCATTGCGCGGTTAACAATTCTATTGCTCTTTGGACTGTTAGTTGCAAGCTGTGACGACACTTTACTGAATGATATTCGGCAGGCTGCATTACCTCAGGAGGCAGAAATCGCGATTCTTGTTGATGGGTTCAGGATTAGCCACCTGGATCAGAAAAATCTTGGGGTGTGGTCGATTTCTGCGTCAGCGCGGACGATTTCGGTGACAATTCGGAACGTCGGCGAGGCTTCTCTCAACGTAGCGGAAACGGCGGTTTCGCTTACGACACCTGATGGCGGTTTCTCGACAACAGGTCTATCTACATCTTTGCACCTTCCCCCGGGAGGTTCAGAGGATTTCTCTATAAGGTTTGATCCCGACGATACCATCGGTTATCATGCAGCCGTCGAAATCGCCTCAAACGATCCAGTATCACCTGTTTTTCGTTTTGAGCTGCAAGCCTTTGGAGCAAACACCGCTGGCCTGGTTTCGTCGACTCCAACACATAATGCAATCGACGTTCCGAAGGGAACGGTAGTTTCGATCACGTACTCCAAGCTCCTCAGCCACACAACTATACATACAAGTCCCGGTTCAGCAAATGTGACAATCACGCCGTCGATCGATTTTGAGGTCGCTGTCAGCGATTCCGTGGAACGTACCTCTCTGGAGATTGCGCCAACGACAGACCTAATACCTGGAGTGCAGTACACCATCGAACTGAACAGAAATATATCAGGAGGGCGTATCCTCGATGTCGATGGACTGGAAGCCGACGCCGTTACACTGAGTTTTGCCGTGTTGCCGTTACCATCGGAGCCTGGTGCCGATCCAGTTCCATCTCCGGGCACGATGATCAATCCGCTTTCAGATGCTGGCGTTTCTCTGACATGGCCAGTGTTTCCTGGCGCAACGTCGTATTCGCTTCATTATAAGGCACCGGGAGCAGCAGATTGGACCCGATATCCATCAACGGGAACAGTGACGGGCAGGTCTATAACGATCATCTGTGACGAGA
>RECN01000155.1 GCA_007694005.1 Spirochaetaceae bacterium | reverse complement strand
GGGAAGCCGATACACGAAAGCCTTGAGCGATTTCGCGAGGTCTGGTCGCCGCTTGCCGAGCGCGCAGAGAAAAACGGGGTGCGCATTGCCTTTGAAAACTGCGACATGAACGGCACCTGGGAATCAGGCGACTGGAACATCGCACATAATCCTACTGCCTGGCAGCTCATGTTCGACGCTGTTCCGTCTGACGCGCTGGGGCTTGAGTGGGAACCGTGCCACCAGATGGTGAGCCTGATCGATCCCTTGCCGCAGATCGAGCAGTGGAAACACAAGCTGTACCACGTCCACGGCAAGGATGCGACCATACGCTGGGATGTCGTTCGCACGTACGGGGTTCATTCCTCTATGCACGCAGACGTCGCACTCCCGGGCAGAGTGCAGCATGTACCACCGTTCGCGTATCACCGCACGCCAGGATTCGGCGACTCGAACTGGACAGACATAATCTCGGAGCTGCGGCGTGTCGGGTACACAGGATCTATCGATATAGAGGGATGGCACGATCCGGTCTACCGCGACGACCTCGAGATGACTGGGCAGGTCCACGGTCTGAACTACCTGAAGCGCTGCCGTGGCGGTGACTTTGTGGCGAATCCAGTCGTATAGGAGACTACCGCATGCCTGAACGGAACGGAATGTTGAAGCTCGGAATGGTTGGTGGGGGAAAAGACGCCTTTATAGGTGCGGTACACCGAAGCGCGGCGCGACTTGACGGCGAATTTCAGCTTGTGGCAGGAGCGTTCTCATCTACCCCCGAAAAAGCGATCGAGTCTGGCCGGGAACTAGGTGTGACCGAAACGCGGAACTATCCCTCGTGGGAAGATATGCTCGAGCGCGAGCGCCGTCTTCCCGCAGACGAGCGTCTTGACGCGGTCTCGGTTGTCACGCCGAACCACATGCACTATCCGGTTTCCAGAGCTTTTGTCGACGCCGGGTTCAATGTCATCTGTGACAAGCCTCTCGTCCACACCTCGCAGCAGGCTGATGATCTGGCTTCAATCGTTCGCGCGCGGGGTACCGTATTTGCGGTTACGTACAATTACACTGGATATCCCATGGTGCGGCAAGCACGGTGTATGGTACAGCAGGGACTGTTGGGAGATATCCGAAAAGTCATTGTAGAATACAATCAGGACTGGCTTGCGAACCGCGCCGAGGCCGAGGGGCTGAAGCAGGCTGAGTGGCGAACCGACCCCACCCGGTCTGGAATCGCAGGAGCTGTCGGGGATATCGGGTCTCACGCGGAAAACCTTGTTTCAACCATCACGGGTCTTACCCTTTCGCACATCTGCGCCGACATTACGACATTCGTAAACGGACGCCTGCTCGATGATGACGCGAACGTCCTGCTGCGCTTTACGTCTGGTGCGAAGGGCGTTCTTGTGGCGTCGCAGATTTCTGCCGGTGAAGAGAATGATCTGCGAATCCGGATCTACGGAACGAGGGCAGGGCTTACCTGGATTCAGGAGAATCCGAATTACCTGTACTACAAACCCATCGGAGAGCCTGAGCAGATCTACAAGCGGGGCCACTCGTATCTCTGTCCCGAAGCGAAGGCGGCACAGCGAATACCCCCTGGGCACCCTGAGGCCTTTCTTGAAGCCTTTGCAAACATATACCGCGCAGTGGCGGTCGAGATTCGCGCACGACAAGAGGGGCGAGAACCATCACCTGAAGAATCGGACTTCCCGTCTATCGAGGCAGGAGTACGCGGTGTCCGCTTTATCGAATCGGTGATTGCCTCGGCAAAGAGTTCCGAAAAATGGTCTGCCGTTCGCTGATATGAACCGTGGGAGCCCCAGTCGCTCAGACATCAGGCGGTGCGATGCCATCGGCAGCCCGGACGCCTTTCGGACGCTCCATACGGCTCTCGAGTACGAGAACGATCAGAGTCAGAAGAAGCGTCGCTCCCGTGAAAACCGACGCTCCTGCCAGACCGGATCGTGCATATAAAGCAAATGCTGCCAACGGGCCAACCGCCCTCGATAGATCTGCTACCGTCGAGACGCGTCCCATCGCGACGTCGTTTCCCCAGGTGGCGACGTAGTCAGAGGAGATCGCGATTGCCGCGACACGGACTCCGCTGGCCAGTACCAGAAAGACGGTGAGTCCTGCGCTCAGTACCCGCCAGTCGGTGGCGGTCGCGATGACTGCGACGATAAGTACCTGGAGAACAATGACCGTTCCTACCGTCAGGAGACGTCCGAGGCGGTCGCTCATGTATCCCATGATGAAGCCCAGGGGCAGTCCGCCGAACTTCCATACGCCGAGAAGGACTCCCGTGATCGTAGCCGACGCGCCTCCAAGCGAGGCCTGGCCGACGATGTGGTCTGCGACGATCGCGCCTGTCAGGGTTACAAAGCCTTCCCCGCTGATCATGATTGTCGCCACGATCAGCCAGACCCCCGCGGTAACCGCCAGCGGAGCTTTCCCGACGCCAGCGTCTGCAGTGCCGCTCGCAGGACTGGCGGCTTTCGGGTCGTCCACGGTTCGCAACGCTGTGGGTAATCGCATGAGCTTTATGCCGCTTATTGCCGTGGCGAAGAGACCCACAGCGGCGAAGGCGAGGAACGCTCCGGCCGGACCGAAGAGGTCAACGGCCACCCCGCCAACGAGGACCACACCACCACTGGAAAAACGAATGGCTCCATGAAAGAGTCCCATAACGGTCCCACGATTCGTCGTAGTGGACTCCTCGATCGCGACCATCGATCCCCCGACCCAGAGAACAGACCAGCAGGCGCCCCACAGAAGCCGGAGGGTCAGGAGCCACGCAAAGCCCCACGGAACCGCGTACCCGATCGTAATCAATCCCCCGAGCGCGGCTGCCAGGACAAGGTTGCGGTCGGCATGTTTGCTGCTCAGAGCGCCGCCGCGAAGGTGGCCGGCGACCTCGTTGGTAATGATCCTGATGAAGCGATTCGCTGAAAGCAGTATCCCGATCTGCCATATCGTAACGTGAAACGCTCCGGGGCGGTTCGGAAGCACAGCGTAGAGCAGGGCGTCGCCGAACAAGGAAACGGACAGAATGGTCGCGACGAGTATGAGTCTTCGGTGGTGGATGAGCGATGTCGCAGGCAAGCTGTACTCCTGATAGACGTTCTACGCGTCAGATGCTGGTCAGAAACAATCGCGGGGTGAGAACGACGACACTACCAACGATTTTCGCAGGGAAATGGCGAACATTACCGGTAACTAACGGGGTGTTGCTTGCCGCTGCCACCTCGGCGAACGGAGCATCATCTGGATCAGGAAGCCCCGTGATCGTTACGGCGCTGTCTACGCGGTAAGCGGAGTTTCGTATGTGGTCAAGGATAGCAGCGCTATCTTCCCGATGAATCCAGCGCCGCAACTCAGGTCGATTGAGCACATCATCGTATTCTCCGAAAATCCGATCATCGATACAAAGCTGTAGTTCATTGGCCCGGACGCCATCGATAATCCGCCCTGGCGGATTAGACGCACTCATGAGTCCGGAGACGAGGACGTTGGTGTCCAGGACAATCTGGCGCACTGACGTTTACCCTTTTCTATCCTGACGTGCTCTCCGAAGAGCTGTTTCTATTTCGGATTGATCGACGGGGTTTTCGCGCGTCCGTTCCCGTATACGGCCGACTGCTGCAGAAAAAAGGGCACGTCGGATTTCCCGAAGTGAGGACTCGACGGTATCGCCAGCGACGCTAATCATAATGGCCATCGGTTTTCCATCGCGAGTCACGATAAGCTCGGAGTCCGATTCAAGCTGCTCGCTGAGCGTTTTCGTTTTTTTCAGGTCAGTTACCGATATATACCCCATATTCGCTCCTTTATCGCTCTTTATTATACCGCCTGAAAAGTCCAATCACAAGGGTTGAAGCGAAGCGTCCGTGTCTTCGGTAGCGTCAGATGCAGTCTTGAAAACGCTCACCTGTTCATCCATGGTAAGTATGCTTTTTTTCGTTTTTTCACCTGCCAGGTTCAGGCTTACCATGGCGTTCTGTATCTCGTTGCTCCCCACGCTTATCTCCTGAATGCCTGCAAGAACCTGGCTCGACAACTGTTGCAGGTTCCCCATGTGGTCCTGGATGATCAGCGAATCAGCCTCGATCGCCTTCACCTGGTGAATGCTCTGGTCGGAAACTTCCCGAATGTCCTGAGCTCCCTGAATCACTTCAGCGGTACCTTGTGACATCTCCTGCATAGCATGGGTAATCTCCCGGAAAGCCCGAGACGTGTTTTCTACCTCCTGGTGGATGTCTTCGAAGGATTCACGGTTCTTCCTGCTGGTCTTTTCTGCCTGTCCGATCTGGTCGGTCATCGCAGTCAGCGATTTTGCTATAATACTGGCGTTCTCAGCCGATGAATCAGCGAGTTTGCGGATTTCTTCGGCCACCACAGCGAAGCCTCGTCCTGCTTCCCCTGCGTGAGCACTTTCGATTGCTGCGTTCATGGACAGAAGGTTGGTCTGGCTGGCTATGGCATTAATAATGTCGATGATTTCCATCAGGTTATTAATCTCGGAGGTCACGTGCTGAATAATCGAGAACGTTAACTCAACCGTCTCGCTACCCTGTTGGGTTACCTTTTCCAGAGAGGTAACGGCCTTTTCCCGTTCCCGCGCCATGGTGGATACCGATGCAATAGAAGCCGACATCTGCTCCATAGCGGAGGATGTCTGGTTAATACTGGCGGACTGTTTGTCTGCACCCTGAGCCTGTTCCTTGAGTTTCAGGGTAATGCTGTCCACAACCTGCAGCACTTCCTTGACCAACTCGTCAAGCTTGGCGAACTGCCTTTCTATACTCTGGATGTTACTGGTAATTTCGTGAACCGTAGCCGAGGTTTCTTCGGTGCTTGAGCTCAGGTCATCCTGTAACTCATGGGCTTCCCGGGTGGTAGTCTGAATATTACGTATAATGTCTTTTAACTGAACGATAACCTGATTGGCGTGGTTCGCCAGAACACCCATTTCATCTTTTGAGCGGACGACAATATTCTGAGTCAAATCCTGATTACTCAGCGCATTCATCCCCGTTTCTACCAGCTTCAACCGCGTAGTGAGTTTCCGGGTAAAACTCAGCAGCAGGAATAGAATGAACAGAATCCCCAGGGAAAGGATGACAACAGATTGTGTAACAAGAGCTTGTTGAATATCGTTTACCTCGGTTTCCAGACTATCTGGAAGCTCGGTAAGGATGCGTTCGAAGGTACCGGAAGACGAGATAACCCCCAGGGTAAGACTGGTCAGTATGGCAATCTGGAATCGATACTCCGTGATTTCCGGTTCGTGTCGCAAAACAGCCTGCATTTCCAGGACACTGCGGTTTTCCGTCCGGTCGATAAACGGCTGGTTGCTCGAGTCAGTAAAAAATTCGGGAATACTCCGGACCGACGGATGCACAAAATTCCACAGATTGGTCAGGTTCTCGATCAGGGCAGCGGTGCTGGGGGTGCCGAGCAGAGCTTCATTCTGTACGAGGTTCGTGTGGGCTGAGATAAAACGGTTATAACTAGGCTCCCACTGTTCGGGATAGTAGATGCTCAGGAAGTTGCTTGACAGAAGCTGACCGGTTTTTCCTGCCAGATCGTTCCATGCCGCAAGCGTCAGAGCGGCATCCCGGCCACCCCGTTCGAGGCCCTGAATGGTCGAGAGGGAAGAAAAAAGAAAAACGGTGATGGAAAGAAAAATAAACAGGGTGACGAAAATAATCGCCAGGAGTTTTGCTCGGATCTTCATCCGAACACTGTACTCCATTTTTGCGATATTCTCCAATACACGGATGTGTTTATGCCTGCTCTTCGCGTAAAGGCGAGATGCCCCGCGCCGTCTCGATCCATTCCTCGATGACCAGCTTGGCATTGAGCACCGCTTCCTCATAGGTTTCGCCATCAGCCATGCAGCCAGACAGCTCCGGCACCTCGACGATAAACGCCCCGTCCTGGTCGCTCCAGTATATGATCAACTCGTATTTAATCGACATCGGTCTCTCCCAACTGATATTTGAGCAGTACGGTTCGCACTTGTTTCACCTGATATGCCTTTGCGGCGTTACCTTTGGGTTGAAGATTCACTATTTCGGCAACACCGTCTCGCCAGAATATACGATGGCTACCCTTTACTCGTTCGTGGAAACCGAGTCGTATCATTAGCTGACAGAGCGCAGAGAAATCGATATTCGTGTCCGAGCTTCCGGCGAGCAGGTCCGGAATCCCTGTCCACGTTCGCCGGAGTACACGGCAGTGGCAGGACTCGGTCTCCGGTCGTCGGCATCCTGCCGACTTCCTCCGACCCGCCTCGTTCGCTGCCGCAGCCATCCCTGGCTGCTTTTCCTCGCTACCGCTCGGCGCTGTTGTGGATCGTTCCTCACTTCGTTCCGGTACGACCACGATACGTTTCGAGTCCTGCCCCCAAACCAAAAAAAGACCCGCAAGCACCCAAAAAGGCACTTGCGGGTCTTTATAGCAGGGGCAGGACTCGAACCTGCGACCTCCGGGTTATGAGCCCGACGAGCTA
>RECN01000017.1 GCA_007694005.1 Spirochaetaceae bacterium | reverse complement strand
GCTCATATTCGGGAAAGTCTTTGCCGAAATTATTGACATATAGGGTCGATCAGTGTGAATGTATGGGGCATTACCCAATATATAGCGTATGTATCCATGAGTAGAGGGGGACGTATTCATGAGCAGTGTCAGCACGCCTAAAGAACCGGCGGTCGTTAAAATACCTTTCCAGGACGCTTCAGTCGACATCTGGGACAAGAAATACCGGCTGAAGACCAAAGAAGGCACACCGATCGACGAAACGGTAGACGACACCTATAAGCGTGTTGCCCGGGCTCTCGCCGAGGTGGAACACGAGGATCTGAGGGAGCACTGGTACGAGCGCTTTCTCTGGGCCCTCCGTCATGGAGCAACCCCGGCAGGACGGATCATGTCGAATGCAGGCGCGCTTGAATACAAGCCTGCCACATCGACAATAAACTGTACGGTGTCTGGAACCATCGGGGACTCGATGAACGATATACTGTCGAAGGTTCACGAGGCCGGACTGACCCTCAAGGCCGGTTGTGGCATAGGATACGACTTTTCGACCCTGCGCCCCCGGGGGGCCTATGTGTCCGGAGCGGGAGCTCACACCTCCGGGCCGCTTTCATTCATGGATATCTACGATCGCATGTGCTTTACCATTTCCTCTGCCGGCGGCAGGCGAGGCGCACAGATGGGTACCTTCAACGTTGGACATCCTGACGTAATGGAGTTTATTCGTGCCAAGCGCGAGGACGGGCGTCTTCGTCAGTTCAACCTGTCCCTGCTTATTACGCACGCCTTTATCGAGGCGGTGAAAAACGACGCGGACTGGCCGCTCGCCTTCCCCATGACCGAGCGTGAGGCCAGGGAAGACGGGATAGACCTCAAAGATGCGTCAAAGGTTATCTGGCGCGAGTGGCCGGAGGCCGGAGGCTATCTCAAGAACGAAGAAGATCTGGTTGCCTGCCGGGTATACAAGACGATTCGGGCTCGCAGTCTGTGGAATCTCATAATGCGCTCGACCTACGACTACGCCGAACCCGGCTTCGTTCTCATTGATGAAGTAAACGAAAAAAACAACAACTGGTTCTGCGAGAAGATTCGTGCTACCAATCCCTGCGGTGAGCAGCCACTTCCGCCATACGGGGCGTGCCTTCTCGGTTCGGTAAATCTGACCATGTTTGTCCGCAAGCCCTTTACGAAGGACGCAGAGTTCGACTGGAACACCTACCGTGAGGTCGTAAAGGTCTTTACCCGTATGCTCGATAACGTCGTTGAGATCAACGGCCTTCCGCTGTCCGAACAACGTCGGGAAATCGAGCGGAAACGTCGGCACGGCATGGGTTTTCTGGGGCTTGGCAGTACCATGACCATGCTCTGCATGAAATATGGCTCAGCCGAATCAGTTGCCTTCACCGATCAGGTATCGCGGGAACTCGCCGTTGCAGGCTGGGAGGCCGGTCTTGAACTGGCTGAGGAGAAAGGGCCTGCGCCGATAATGGATGAGGAGTTCGAGATTACTCCCGAACTGCTACGCAAGCGACCCGAGCTTTCGCGGGACGGATACAAGACCGGTGACAGGGTTGCAGGAAAGGTTCTGCTCGCCCGCTACAGCCGCTACATGCAACGTATCGCAACGGTAGAGCCGGACCTTATCGAAAAGATTGCCGAGAAGGGCGCACGATTTACCCATCATTCGTCCATTGCCCCGACAGGGACTATTTCGCTTTCACTTGGTAATAACGCGGCCAACGGCATTGAGCCGAGCTTTGCGCATCATTACTTCCGGAACGTAATACGGGAAGGGAAGAAGTCCAAGGAACAGGTAGATGTGTTTTCTTTCGAGCTGCTCGCGTATCGGGAACTCGTCGATTCGGAGGCCTCGGTGGACGCTCAGGAAGGCGAACACGCGCTCCCCGACTACTTTATTACCGCCGACAGCGTTACGCCGAAGCAGCACGTGGACATACAGGCTGCCGCCCAGACCTGGATAGACTCATCAATCTCGAAGACCGCGAACGTTCCCACCGACTTTCCCTACGATGACTTTCAGGACATTTACATGTACGCCTACGAGCAGGGGCTGAAGGGCTGCACAACCTTCCGATTCAACCCGGAAGTATTCCAGGGTGTTCTCGTACGCGAAACAGACCTCAAGAACACAACCTACGAGTTCGTGCTCCAGGATGGGACGATAGTCGAAGCCCGCGGAGACGAAGAGATCGAGTACGACGGGGAAGTGCATAATGCTGCGAACCTGTATGATGCGCTGAAAGAAGGCTACTACGGCCGTTTTTAACGGCACGATAAGAAAGGGACGAAAACATGGCACGACGAATTGAAGGCGAAATCGTAGACTATCGCGTCCGCAAGGGCGTAGCGCCAACTGAAGCGGCAGCAGCAGCCGAAACACAATCAGCGCCTCCCGCTGTCGATGATTCGAGAAGCGAAATCATAGCGATGCACGAGGCGCTCGAGCGACCGTATGCGCTACTCGGATCCACGTATAAGGTCAAAACACCGGTTTCAGATCACGCAATGTATATAACGATCAACGACATTGTGTTGAACGAGGGAACCGAGAATCAGGTCAGGCGCCCGTTTGAGATTTTCATCAACTCCAAGAATCTTGACCATTTTCAGTGGATCGTCGCGCTCACCCGTATTATCTCGGCGGTGTTTCGCAAGGGTGGGGACGTGGAGTTTCTCGTTGAAGAACTCAAGGCTGTGTTTGATCCTCGCGGTGGATACTGGAAAACCGGTGGTAAGTTCATGCCCTCACTCATCGCCGAAATCGGAGAGGTCATAGAAGAGCATCTTGTCAAAATCGGCATGATTGAGCCCAAAGGCCTCAGCGAGCATCAGAAACAGCTTCTTGCAGAAAAGCGGGCCGAATACGAGGCAGCAAACGCCCAGGGTGATCTGTTCGCCCAGGCCTCGGGCGAGGGCTCCCAGCTGGCGGCAGCCGCGCCACCCGCGGGCGGTGCCGTGCAGCCCAATGGTCGGGATGATTCCGAAAAAAAAAACGGTAACACAGGGGGCTCATTTCCCGTAGGAGCCCAACTCTGTCCGAAGTGCAGTACCGCCGCAGTTGTCATTATGGACGGCTGCAGAACCTGTCTGAACTGCGGCGACTCAAAATGTGGTTGAACAGGCAGGTGCGGGCCTGAAGGTGGCCCGGCCCGCGCCCTGCCTGGTGGTCCTTCGCCTAGTCTAGAACAAAGCCGAGCATCTCAGCGAGTACCGTGCCGTTGATCACAGCCGCTTCAGTAAAGACACTGTGCCGGATGTTTTCGACCTCGATTACGCGAATATCCGTGAACACCCGTCTTAGAAACTCTTCGTTGTAGTCGTTCGCGACGACCGTATCATCTCCCGCAAGTATGAGAAGCAGGGGGGTATCTTGCTCGGCAATCTGTTGAAGCGACTCTTCCCATCGAAGATAGGCCTGGAACCATTCCAGGTCTGTGTGGCGTATCTTGAGGGTATCGTGCTTCTCGGCAAACTCTATGTAGGCGTCGTTTGTTGTGCTCCCCGAAATTCGGTCGGGTAGCTGATCGACGATCTGACCGACGATGTCGGCTCCTGCTTCAAGAATTGGAAACGCGAAAACTCTGATCAGCGGAGCCGCGAAGACCATGCGGGTAAAGCGGTTCCCGAACTGCTCTGTATGTTCCAGGAGCGCGCTCGCGCCGGTGCTATGTGCGATCCCTGTCAATCCGGACAGGCGGTCCGAACCGAGTATCCCGCTCTGTTCAACTGCCTCAAGCGTCTGTTCAACGGCCTGAGCGTACTGTTCGAAGTCATCGATGTAGGCCCGGCGTCCACTGGAGAGGCCGTGGCCCGGAAGGTCCATAGTAATTACGGTGATGCCTGCGTCGAGCAGCGCTTCAATCGCGTAACGGTTGGTCGGGGTATGGTCGAGGTATCCGTGGACAAAAAACGCCACCGGCGCGTCCGGGGCGCCATTTTCGACCGAACGGAGTACTTGTACAAAGACAGTATCGTCGGTCCCGGTTCTTACCAGGCCCGCAGCGAGGGTCTCAGCATCGAGCGCGAACTGCCAGTGTCGACGGTATGCCTCGTAGTCCGACCGCGCATCGGCCGACCACGCGTTGCCGAGCTCGGGGATGCTCTCGCGCAGACGTTCGGTCGTGTCCGAGTTAAATCCGGACTCTGCGGCATCGTCGCGGACGCGCTCAAAAGGCAGCTCGTCTCCGTTTTCCGTATGTGCACACATAACGAAGCCTCCCGCGAGAATGCTGAATACCACAAGCTGCAGGATCCTTTGTGTTCCCGTACAACGCATTTCACTTTCCTTTCTTTACCCGTTTAGTCTTGACACGTCCATGCTTCATTTTCAAGCTGTGCACGACCTATGGTGCACTATCTCGGCTCCGGAATCAGAAATTACTCGAAACGTCCGCTCATGCCGTACGCACGTTCGTACTGGGAGTTTCAGGCGATCCTGTCAGGATCGGCGTCCCCTCTGTTTCTTGACGAGACGCTTAGTACCGCCTCTCCCCGCCTGTGGGTTTTTCCTCCCGGTCTTGTTCACGGGTGGCATTCGGCCCGGGAGGCGCCCTGTGAAGTGGCGGTGTTTCACGTTGATTCTGTCCCCGGTCTCATGCAGCACGTCTGCCGGAACGAAGGCTATGTGCACGTTGCTCTCGACGATCGCGAATGCGTCGCGATACGTGCTGCGTGCGCCACGCTCATCGATGCCCTGGAGTCACGCGACCGGCTGGTCGCACTCGAGGTTGATGAAGTGATTGCCCGGCTTTGCAGGATGGTCCTGCGCGGAAATTTGGATCTGATCCCGGAACACAACGAGCAGGACAGTACGGCGGCCCGTGTCGTCGAACAGGGCTTCGCGTTTTACGCCGAGCACATGAATGAAGGGATAGGCGGGGCGGACATCGCGGCTCACTGCGGGTACTCGGTCGCTCATTTTCGCCGTCTGGTCGAACGTGTGCGGGGGGAGTCGCCGCGTGCCGTCATGGGTGCAATGCGCATGGAGCGCGCACGGCATCTCCTTTCGATGAGTTCCATACCGGTATCCCGGATAGCCGAAGCCTGCGGGTACGCCGAAATCGCCTCGTTCAGTCGTGCGTTTGCTACCGTGCATGGGACCCCACCGCTCAGCTGGCGTGAGCGGTGGCCCGATGTCAGACAGAAATCGAGTATCAGCCCCCGACCCGTGTCCTGAGGTCGTTTACGTCGATCTTTCGGCCTTCTGCCATCGAAAGGTTTGCAGCAATTCCGGTCAGGATTGAGTCCGTTCCCGACCGGTGATCTGCGGCCCGGCCGAGAGGGTCGGCTTCCGAACCGACGAACACGTCGGCGAGCAATCTGATGTCGCCACCTCCGTGTCCGCTTTCGTCAGATTCGTCGAGTGCAATGTATTCAGGCGCCTGCCAGTGACGATGCAGGATCAGCTCTGCGGGGACCTCGGCATCGTGTTTTTCGCTTCCAAGCGAAGACTCACCGTGTATGTCTGTATCTGAGGTGGAGATATAGGATACTTCGGTCACATTGTATTCCAGACGCCCCCTGCTACCGTTGAATGCGATCCTGAAACCTTCCCAGGGTGAGTAGGCGGTGAGGTGATAGCTCATGGTCGCGCCGCTGTTGTAGCGAACCAGGACACTCATGTCATCCTCTATGGAAATACCGTCCGAAAAGACGCTCTGATCGCGCCGGTACCCGTCCTCACCCTCAGCCTCAAGGTAGGTGCGGCGCAGCTTCTCGTTGACGTCCATGTGCAGCGCGAAGGGATCGCGTCGTGCGATGGGATTACCCGTAGAACGATCGTAGAACTCTGTCACTCCGCGGGCCTCAGCGTTCTCCCGGCCGTAAAAAACGAGATCTCCGAACGCGTAGACGTCCTTCGGGCTGGAATCAAGCCACCAGTTCACCAGATCAAAGTGATGGGTTGCCTTGTGGACCATGAGCCCCCCGGAGTTTCGCTTGTCGCGGTGCCAGCGACGGAAATAGTCCGCACCATGGTTTGTGTCAAGAAGCCACTCGAAGTGAACGCTCTTGATGTCACCGATAGCGCCCGACATAAGTACTTCCTTGACCCGGGCGTTGCGCGGTGCGTAGCGATAGTTGAAGGTAACCGTGAGGTTTTTGCCCGTCCTGCGAATTGCCTCATTAATGGCAGCGCATTTATCGGCATCGGTCGTCATGGGTTTCTCTGTTATCGCGTCACAGCCCGCGTTCATTGCCCGGATTATGTAGGTGTGGTGAGTTCGATCGATGGACGTGACGATGACCGTATCGACACGTTCGCGTGAAATCATGGTTTCGAAGTCACGAGGCAGATAGGCCGGCACCGGGTGGTACCCGAACTCTTTCTCGAGTTCCTCGTTTGCATAATCAAGCCTGACCGAGTTCAGGTCGCATAAAGCAACAAGTTCTCCATGCGCTGCGTGGCTTGTTGCGAGGGCCTTCAGATACATCTTGCTTCTGCCGCCGGTTCCGACGACTGCATACCGTTTGCGTGTACTCATGCGCGACATGGTAGCAGGGTCCGAACCGAAAACGAATGTCAGAACGGTATCGATTTCTTGATATTTTCGCTCATAGAAATGAAACCGGCCCCTGCTTCAGAGACGGCCGGCTTCGATTATGCGCTGGAGAAACTGGCGGGTCCGGGGATTCTCGGGAGCGGAAAAGAGCTTGTTCGGAGGTGCCTCTTCGAGAATCCGTCCACCTTCGAGAAAGCAGACGCGGTCTGCGACGTCCCTGGCAAACCCCATTTCGTGCGTTACAATGAGCATGGTCATGCCCTGTGTCTTCAGGTCCCGGATAATTTTCAGGACACCACCGATCAGTTCTGGATCGAGTGCTGCGGTGACCTCGTCGAGCATGAGGACATCCGGCTGCGTTGCGAGTGCGCGTACGATTGCGACACGCTGCTGCTGTCCGCCCGAGAGCTGCTCGGGGTAGCTCTTTTCGTAGCCCTGCATACCGAAAAGTTCCAGTAGTTTAATGGCGCGCTCTTCGCTTTCTTCCCGGCTGACCCCGTGAACCTTCCGGGGCGCAAGCGTAATGTTGTTCAGAACGTTGATGTGCGGAAACAGGTTGTACGCCTGAAACACGATTCCGACCCGCTTGTGCAGCTCGTTGTTGTTGAACTGCTCACTGAATATCGATACACCGTCAATGCTGATATCGCCGTGGTCGAAGGGCACTAGCTTGTTCACACAGCGGAGCAGGGTCGATTTACCCGACCCGGACGCACCGATCAGACAGACGACCTCGTGTTCGCGGACAGCGAGGCTTACTTCATCGAGGACAAGGTTGTTTCCGTAATACTTCGTTACGGAGGAGATTTCTACACGATTCATGCTTATACGGTCCTCTGAAGCCGTCGTTCCTGATCTTTACGGGCGACATAATCGGTGATGCGTGCCATAGGTATGGTCGCCACGAGGAAAAGTATCGCAGCGGCAATCAGAGACGAGTAGTTGAAGGTCCGGGCGGTATAGATCTGGGCTTCCCTGACTGCGTCCCGGACACCTATGACGCTCAACAGGGCGACATCTTTCTGAAGCGCTACCGCGAGGTTCAGGAGTGCGGGCAGTACATTGCGGACTGCCTGCGGAATAATGGCGTAATACAGCGTCTGCCACTGAGAAAGGCCGAGGGCTTTGGCCGCGGCACGCTGCCCGTCATGAACGGCTTCCATTCCAGAGCGATAGACTTCCGCCGCGTATGCGGAGTACCCGAGAACCATCGCGACTGAACCCCAGAACAGGCTGCTTCGGGGAAGTCCGGGGATCTGCAGGGCGGGAACTCCGAAACCGAACAGGAGTACAAGAAGCAGTGAAGGTATTCCGCGAAGAAGATCGATGTATACAATCGAAAAAACCTTAAGCGGTGCGAGTATAGGCCCGGTTAGCGATCTGAACACCGCCAGAACAAGCGCCCAGATCGCTATTGCGACAAGCGCTATGGCCCAGACCATCATGTTGATGCCGAATCCCCGCAGCACGTTCGGGAACGCCGCCATGATCGCGTCGGGGTTGAAGAACTGAAAGCGTATTCGCGGCCACTGCTCTGCACTCGTTACGAGGAAGGCGATGGTGCCGAAGAACACTGTTACGCTGACAATGCTGATGAGAGCAGGGACGGCCCGCTCCTTCAGGGTTGGAGTGCGGCGTGCCGGCGGTGCCGGCACGCGTGCGTCTGAACTCACCCTGTGATCTCCGGAAGTTCTTCCTCGGGGAGCAGGTAGCGTTCAATCAGTTCGTCGACGACACCACGTTCTATGATCGCCTGAAGGCCTTCGTTGATCCAGTCGACAAGCGGATTATCCTGCTGAAAGAGCAGGCCGTGGCCACGGTCATTCGGGTCAGCTGGCAACAATGCGACGATCTCGGTATCCGGTACCTGCACCCCGGTCACGAAAATCGCGCTCGGAAGCGCTGCGACCGTCGCGTCGATCAGCCCACCCTGCATTGCCTGGAAGGTTCCGGCCTGATCGTCGAAGACCTGGACGTTCCTTATGCCAAGAATGTTCTCGAGGTAGTCGAGGTCGGTTGTTCCGATTGTTGCGCCCCAGCGGGCGTTCCGGAGATCATCAAAAGACTCGGCGCCGATCACGGGGCTGGTCGGGAGCGCGATGACCGCTTTATCCGGCTGGAAATAAACCATCGAGAAATCGACGATCAGCTGGCGCTCCTCTGTGACCGAGATCTGGCGGATAGCGAAGTCAAAGGGCTTTGGCCCCGGAGCAATGGTCTGATCAAAGGTCAGTCCGCGCTCCCATACGACCTGATCACGTTCGAAGCCGAGCTCCTCGGCAAGCGCGTAAATCATGGCATTTTCGAAGCCTTCACCGCTTGCAGGATCATCATTGAGCATCCAGGGCGGGAATACCGGATCACCGGTTCCGACAGTCAGCTGCCCCGGGCGGAACAGTCTCGGGTCATCCGGTGTCCGCTCAAGCGCTGAGGTATCCTCGGCAGGTGCCGCTTCCGGTCGGCCGGCAGCAAAGACACTCACCGAAAGAACAAGCGAGATGGCAAGCACCATCATTACAACTTTTCGAATCATGTGATCCTCCTGTGTGTCGCGGTGTTGCCGAGTCCGATTCGACTGCCACACAGTCCAGCCTGTCACCACCCGGACGCTCCCGGCGTTTGCGACTCTCTACGTATTGAGTCTGATGGTATGGAAATAGTCCAAGGGGGGTCAAGTTAATTGTGAGAATTGCGTGAGACAGCGTGTCTTCCGCGACCTGAAACGGCTCCGTAGATGCGAACAATGGCGGATTTGACCCCGGCGACGCGTCGCCGCAACCAGGTGTTGAGCCTTGCATCGGTTGCATCACAATACCAGTGGTTCACACCGGTTACCTTGAATCGCGTGTAGCCGGCCTGCGCGAGATGATCGCGCACCGAGTGATCGCGACCGAAAGAGTTGTCTTCCAGGATGATGACCCTAGGTCTCCATATCGCAACGCTGAGTCCCCGAAGCGCGCGCAGTTCGTTACCCTCGACATCGATCGACAGAAGGTCTATGTGGTCGCGTCCGGCAACAAGCCCCGTTTCTTCAAGTATCTGATCAAGCCGCGCCGTGCGGACGGTGATCCGTTCCTGGTCCGGGTGTTCGTCGACGCGCGACCGGAACCGGTTTTCGTTATCCAGTGTGGACAGCGTCTCTCCCCCGCGCGCAATCACGAACTCTGCGGTGCCTGACTGTTCGTCGGCCGCCGCCTCGACGACAACACAGGCCCGGTTTCCCCTGATCTGCTCGACCATGTAGGGGATGGGTTCAACAAGGATGCACCGGCGGCCGAGCTTCTCGAAGTAATAGCTGTTGCTCGCCTCTATACCGTTGTTGCCGCCGACCTCCACGTAGACCCCGTCGGATTCACCTATGAGGCGGTGCAGTAATCGATCTTCTCCGAACTGTGCGTAACTCTGCTGGGATGGGCGAGGCATGGGCAGTATAGTATTGACTCATGAACATACGATCAAATACCTGTTTGATTCCCGGTGTAATCGTGTTCGCCGCGCTGCTCGCCGGATGTGTATCGGTTTCACCGACGACCAGATATGCAGCCGCTGTTGAGGTGCGGACATCTGATATCATCCTGGTACACGGTGCCGGCGAGGGCCCGGAAATCTGGGCCGCCGCGGCAGCCCGAGAGATCGCCCGTGCCTACAGTACCGACCGCGTTGCGGTCATCGACTGGAGCGAAGTATCGGCACAACGGGTACGCGCCCCGGGGCGCGGGTACCGCCTGGGCAGAGCGCTTGCGTCGGAGATCACCACCCCGGTAACCATAATCGCCCATTCGGCCGGGGCGTGGCTCGCCCAGGGCCTCGTCGACGCACACCTGGAATCAGGCGGCCGGGCGGAAGACATCAGCCTCGTTCTCCTCGATCCCTTCACCGCACGAGCGTGGTACCGTCCATTCGCGGGCGGACGGCAGCTCGCGCGAGGTATGGACGCCGCAGTCACCTATTACACGACGCGTGACCCCATACCTTTTACCGCCGGAAACGTTGCTTCGGGTCGCAGGGTCAACCTCGATGAAGCACTTGCCCACCTCGAAGGCACTGCGCCACACTGGGCAGTAATTGACTGGTATTTCGTGGAAGCACTCGGGACTGATCCCGTAGTGACCCGCTGAAGATACAGGAGGATACCTGATGCGCGCCCGCATACTGCAGCACGTGCCTTTTGAGGGACCCGGACGAATTGAGCCCTGGTTCCGGCACGCAGGGTACGAGGTCGATATAATACACCTCTACGACGACGATCCTGTGCCGGCCGAAGGTGCTGCCGGTGATCCGCTGGAAACGGACTTTCTCGTCGTCATGGGTGGGCCCATGAGCGTGAACGACGAGGACGTCTACCCCTGGCTCCGGGACGAAAAGGCCTTCATTCGCCGGTGTATCGAGGCCGGTCGGCCGGTACTCGGGGTCTGTCTCGGCGCACAGCTGATCGCTTCAGCCATGGGTGCCCGGGTGTATCCCAACGAACACCGGGAAATAGGCTGGTTTCCGGTTCAGGCTGTCCCGGTACCAGACGATCGTCTGCCAGGCGACCTGGGGCGTATACCGTTTCGTTTTCCGCCTGCAATAGAGGTCTTCCACTGGCACGGCGACACCTTCGAGCTACCGGCCGGGAGCGTCCTGCTCGCAGAAAGCCCGGGCTGCCGGAACCAGGCGTTCCAGCTCGGCCGGTCGGCCGTAGGTCTTCAGTTTCATCTTGAAATGGCACCGGAGGGGGTGGACGCTATTACAAAGCACTGCGCCGATGAGATCAGTCCGGGGCCGTGGGTGCAGACAGCAGAGGAAATGCGATCTCTTCCACCGGGACGATACGAGCGGGTCGATGCGGTGCTCGACCAGCTTCTTTCGTATCTCGTGAACGCGTGCGACTGATTCTGCTCCTTGCATATGCGGCGCTTCGTGGCATAATACACGACACATGAAGTACGTTGATTCAGTTCTCGAAATGATTTCCCGACGCGATCCGGCACAGCCGGAGTTTCACCAGGCCGTCGCGGAGGTATACCGATCGCTTGAGCCCGTGCTCGAAGAACACCCCGAGTACGAGGATGCAGCGATTCTGGAGCGCCTGTCAGAGCCCGAGCGAACCATCATTTTTCGGGTGCCCTGGCTCGATGATGCCGGGCGCTGCCGGGTCAATCGCGGCTACCGCGTTCAGGCGACGAGCACGCTCGGGCCGTATAAGGGTGGTTTGCGGTTTCACCCAACGGTAAATTTGAGCATACTCAAATTTCTGGCCTTCGAGCAGATCTTCAAGAATGCGCTCACGACACTGCCGCTTGGCGCGGGGAAAGGTGGGTCGGACTTCGACCCGAAAGGCAAAAGCGATGTCGAGGTTATGCGTTTCTGTCAGAGCTTCATGACCGAGCTCGCGAAGCACATAGGACCGGACACCGACGTGCCCGCAGGCGATATCGGGGTCGGGGCCCGCGAGATCGGGTACCTCTATGGACAGTACAAACGTCTTGCGAACGAGGCGACCGGAGTCCTCACGGGTAAGTCACCGGGCTGGGGAGGGTCACTCGTGCGCCCGGAGGCGACCGGTTTTGGTACCGTGTACTTCGCCCGGGAAATGATGAATCGCGCGGGAGAGAGCCTCGAAGGTGCGGTCTGCGCGATCTCCGGGTCGGGTAACGTCGCACAGTTTACCGCACGCAAGCTTCTCGAGCTTAGTGCGAAGCCGGTCAGCATGTCGGACTCCGCCGGAACCGTCTACGACCCCGACGGCATAAACGAGGAGAAGCTTGCCTGGATCATGGAGCTTAAGAATCGTCGGCGCGGGCGTATACGAGAATACGCAGAACATTTTGACGTGGAGTACCGGGAAGACGGAAACCCCTGGAGTATTCCCTGCACGGCGGCATTTCCCTGCGCGACTCAGAACGAGCTTGATGCGCCCGACGCACAGGCGCTGGTAAAGAATGGCTGCCGCCTGGTAGCCGAAGGTGCCAACATGCCCTGCACGCCAGATGCTGTTGAGATCCTGCAGCAGGCAGGAGTCATGTACGCTCCGGGAAAGGCGGCAAATGCCGGTGGGGTTGCAGTCTCGGGGCTCGAAATGAGCCAGAATGCGATGCGCCTGAACTGGGCATACCCGGAGGTCGATTCCCGCCTCGAAGAGATCATGAAAAAGATCCACGCGGACGCCTACGCTGCATCGGAGCAGTTCGGAGATCCGGGGAACTACGTACTTGGCGCTAACGTCGCCGGGTTTACCCGGGTTGCCGACGCAATGCTCGATCAGGGAGTCGTATAGACGATGCATTCCTGACGGCGCGCGTCGGCATACAGCCAGACCGCTGCGTCGTCAGCGGAAACATTGAAGGCTTTCAGACACGATGCGATATCGTCAGGAAGATTGCTGACCGCCCGTTCTATCCCGTCGACGTCAATCGGCAGGCTGTAAAGCGCATCCCAGTCGAGGCTGTTTTCGGCTTTGCGGGAGCTGTGTGCGATGTACAGCATGTTCATTTCTACCATTTCGTGAAACACGTGCGTCCCGAGCGACAGGTCCGGTACCAGCCCGTCGTGCATAATGTCCACCTCCATGAGCATGGACACCTCGGCGATGTCTTCGACGTGCACAGGGACACCGAGGGATGGTGTGCTCGTAGCCCAGCGTCCCGGGCCTATGAGAAGTATCCGTTCATCCGCCTCGCGGCGTGATGTCAGCCGTTTCAGCGCGCGGGCAAGAGCGTAGCGTTTCTGCTCCGGCAGGCGGCCGTAGCACCGTGGGTCCACGATCACGATGCGGTCCACTGGAACGTGACGGCTGTGCCCGACGATGCCGCCTTCTGTGTGAATCAGTGTCTGCAGGCTTTCTCTATCAGGAAGGGGATGAGCCTCACCGCCGGTGCTCTGAACCTGTAGCGGGCGGCATTGAACCACGTTCAGCGTATATGCTCCATCCGTATCCAGGTTGATGGTGAACTCCACGTCGACCGGTGTTCCGTACGCGGCCTGCAGGGTTTTGAGCATCTGTCGCATATCCCCGACAAAGCGTGTGCGGTCAAGCAGGCGGTCGAAACGCACGATTCGACGGCCATCCCGGTCGGTACGGCTCAGATACGCGCGTGGCAGCTCGGTGAGTTCACGCAGAATGGTTTCCGCGTCTTCCGATACGAGCCGGTTCCCGGGAAGGCTGATAAGATCGATCTTTCGCTGGGTATATCTCATTTCCTCTTCGGGTCCGGCAGTCGGTTTCAGGTCCGGCGCGTTGAGCGCGACAACGCGTGTGTAGTCGTCGTCGTTCTGGTCCACGGCTCGCGTACCGAGTCCGAACACCAGTCTGAGAACCCCCGCTTCGGGATCGATCTCCCTGGTCCATGCGTAGGGATTGAAGGAGAATCCTACACCTGCCATGTCGGGAAAAAACCGTTCCCCGTGCTGCGTTCCCGATACCCGCTGCACGAGCAGTGCCATCTGTTCATCCCGGTCCAGTATGCCTCGGCGACGCCGATACTCCAGCGCCTCCCGGCTTGTGGTTCCTGCGTAGATCCACCTTACTGCATCGAGGAATGCCTGCATGCGTTCGTCCCGGCTTCCCTGGTTCGCGCAGAATATGCTGTCGTACTTGCCGGCAAATGCATTGCCGAAGGCGTCTTCGAGCAGGCTCGAGGAACGAACGATGATCGGTGAGCTGCCGAAGTAGTCAAGCATGTCCGCAAAGCGTTGAACTATGTAATCGGGAAACTCTCCCTGAAGCATGCGGTTACGGATTTCATCGTTTCGGTCGAGATAATGCTTCGGGTGTTTCTGCAGCTGTCTGAACCACCAGCAGTCGTTCTCGACAAGATAGGTGTAATACACGTCCGAACCGATGAAGAATGAATCATGCGGTTCGAGTTTTGCGTCCCAGGAGGCGTCGGAGTTTCGCAGTATTGCGGTCGCCGCGAGCATTCCGCTCGATTTCCCACCGATCATGCCGGTTCCGATCATGCGCTTCCAGATGCGAATGACGTCCTCCAGATTCAGACATCGGGCGAGAACGTCGAACATTGCACCCCGCGCACCGGTAACGAGACGCAGGGTCTGCTCGAATAGTGCCTTGCGGTCGGGGTGCCCGATCGCAAGATCGGGACTGTTTGCGAGCTGCTCCGCCTTCAGAAGTGTCCGGTCCCATATTCCGATCATGCGGTAACTTGCAGATGACAGGCCAGGCCAGGGGCGCGCTGAGAGTACCCGTGTCAGGGTCGTGCTGTCGGTCACGGGATGAGCTTCATCACCCTCCAGCAGATGCATGCGAAGCAGCCCGGGGCGATCTCTGTACTGCAGCTTCAAGGGTGATGCATACATGGCGCTGTCGAGCTCATAGAGATCGATAAACAGTTGCGTTGTATCGCGTATCGGCTGTATGGCGTGCAGGGAGTGCACGTGACGCTCCACCCCGAAATAGGCGACGGTGTCGAGGCGGGCGAGGAAGGGGCAGGTCACGCTGAAGAAGTTTCCGATCATGCGATCGCTGAAAAAGGTCGCCGAGAGGTCGGAAAGGACGTCAAAAATGTAGGTCGCTGCCATGCCGGTTTTTCGAATCACATCATGGATTTCCGTGATGACCCGCTCGAATCCGTCGGAAGGGTCGACCTCGTGCAGTACGACGTTTTCGGTGCCGTCAACGAGGGGATCGTGCCCGGCGAAGCGGAAGTAGTGGAGCTCCGTCCCTGCGACACGGCAGCTTTCGCGCAGGGCCCGGCAGACGGTCGCGTAGAGCTCGATACCGTCGAAGCGAAACACGACGTTGTCACCCGGTATGAGCGAGTCTATGCAGTGGTCGAGAGCGGGCATACCGCTGGTGCGTCGCGATGTCATACCCTGGAGTATATCGTGACAGTCCCGAGTTATGCAGCGTCGCCGGTTCGCGAGGCGGCGACGAACAATGCAACAGCCGACAGGCCGCTCAAAGCGGCCCCACCGATGAAGACGGCACGAAGGCCTCCGGCGGTGGCTGCGGGAACGGCTGAAAGCAGAATCAGGAGACCAAGCGCTTCGTAGACGAACGATACGACCGATCCGATGGTTGCGCGTCCTTCTGAAGCGATGCGGGTGTGTATCCAGCCCTGCATGATCACTTCGGAGGAAGACAGCATAAAATAGAAGATGAAGTACAGTGGAAGAACCGCCGCGCGTAATCGATATACCGACAGAAACAGCGCAACTGCGGCGACGAGCAGCCATACCGCATGCCGCCGGAGCCTGTCGAGCGTGAGCCGCCGGGTGATTTTCTCTGAGAGCTCTGCTCCGAGAGCTTCCATACCGAACCGTATCGTTCCCCAGACACCAATGAGCGCGAGTGGCACACCGAAGTCGCGAGCGAGCAAAGAGTCGTATTCGTCAAGCACTCCATAAACCGCCGCGGCGAGGCTGCCGAAGACCACGAGAACGAGCAGCCCGGGAACCAGTGCTGCCTCGCGTATCTGCGCGACAAGCCCCTGATGAGGTGCCTTCCCGCGGACTGCGCGTACGTCCGGGAACGATGCTGCGCAGAGACCTGCCACAAGCATCGCGATCGCTGAGATCACGAGGACCAGCGTCGGGAGTCTGCTGTAGGTCCATGCACCGAGAAGAAGCGAGAGAATGATTCCGGCGCGACCCATAGCGGATCCGCGACCGGCTGTTCGTACGAACCGTTGCGACGCGCTGTGCTGAGCAAGCGCATCGTAAAGGAAAGCCTCGGTCGTTCCGCTGCAAAGCGCTTCCTGCAGGCCCCATAAGACAAAGCCGACGGCGAACCCCGCAAAATCAGGGCGAACGAGCCAGACGAGAAACCCTGCCGCCTTGAACATCATGCCAGTGACAAGCGACCATTTTCTGCTCCAGCGATCTGCCAGGATCCCTGAAGGGATTTCCACCAGAAGCACGGCGCCCGACCAGATGGCAAACAGCAGGGAGATCTGTCCGTAGTCCAGACCCTGCTCCCGAAACAGTATTGCGTACACCGGGTATACGAGCGCGAAATCCCCGAAGAACGAGAACAGATAATAGGTCCGCACAAGGCGTCGGACTGGCCACGGTGTGGTGTGCATACCCATAAGCACCTGGAGTCTATCCGAACAGAAGATGTCGGGGAAATAAAAAAGCCCCGCGGCGCTGACCTCCCGGGGGCGGGTGGCAGCGTGCGGGGCTGATAGGCGCCGGACTCGTCTTAGTATTCGTCAACGAGCACTTCGTGCGGAAGAAGCGCCTCATAGTCGGTAACCGATCCGCCGTCGAGGCAGCACTCGATGATCTTCCGACCTACGGGCATCAGATCGTTGTGCAGAAAGCCGTTGAGCTCCCGATGGAAGAAATCGGTCAGGATCTTTGCGCCGGCCTGATACGCTTCCAGACCTACCTCGGGCTGCTTGTCGACCTCGAAGAACCAGCTGCCTATGGGGCGGCCTTCGACGAGAATGGAACTCGGGAGATACCCAAGGAGCGGACACTTCGCTTCTTTGACGCTCTTTTTCTCGAACTTTGCACCGCCGCGGCGGGCAAGGTACTCGCGGGTAATCCACTGAGGCATGAAGCTGACCTTCCACGCACCGATGTGCTGGTTCGGAACCAGAATGAACTTCACGCGCGGAGTATCGATAATCTGGTCGAGCAGCAGGTTCGCCTGATCGACTTTACGGCCGGTCGCAAAGGGCCAGTAGGATCCAACGCCTTCGGAAGACATGCCGCCGGTGTCAACGATGCTCGGGTTTGCGTGCCCGCGCGGAGCGGTAAGCCGCCACAGCCATGCGAGTGCCGGAGGCAGTATATGGAACATGCCAAGTATGCCGTAGGTCGGCTTCTCGCTGGTGCACGGTGGGCACCTCACGCCGAAGCTGCGAATGTCGACGTCGACCGGTCGGTGTACGACATCCGGCACGATATCCCGGGGAATGACGACACGAGGATTGGGGCAGGAAACTCCCGGCTCGTCCTGTATGTGATTCCAGATCAACGCGGTTGAGTCGGGTTGTGCATCGATGTTGAGAAACAGGATCTTCTCAGGCGGATGTATGGTCAGTTTTTCGAGGTGCGGGTCGACACCATAATGTTCAATATGGTTCACACGCACGAACCAGGCGTCCTCGGCGTCCATGAGGCTGAGTTTTCCCTTGTCTTTGCGAAGCGACGGGTGGCACAGCGCCATGTCGTCGGTGACCGGGCGGATCCGGCAGCTCTGTGGCAGCGTGAGGGTCCGACGTTCGCCGGTAACGAGGTTTTGCCCGAGCAGGAGTTCCCCGTCGGGTTCGCGGTGAACCTGTTCGAGCATCTCGCTCTTGCCGCCTCCGCTCGCGCCTTCGTGAGAAATGGTGATCTTGTTCTCATACGGGGTAATTATTTCTGCGGTTGAGCAGTGCATGGTAACCCACTTCTCGTCTTCGCCGAGATTCAGGAGTACCCCGTAAATACCCTTCTTTGCACTGGGACCGGGATAGAGGTTGTAACTGAACAGCTCGTGCAGATCGTCTGTGCGGTTATGAACGACAACCTGTTTTCCGTCAAAGTGGGTATGACGGAACGGGGGCGCAACGTAGATAACCGCTTTGGGGTCGAACCCGGACGGTACGTTTTGTGGTTCAATGAGACCCTGCAACAGGGCGAGCCCGAGGGCGAAGAACCCCGCATTGGCCGGCGCAACTACGAAGGCGTGCAGTCCCTTGTCGTCGACGCCTGCGATAAAGGGAAAGACCGCAAGCTCCTGCGTCTTGAGCCACTCGAAGCTCTCTTTTCTCAGCGGATCAAAGGGGGTGCCGAACCGGTCCTTGAATCGGGCTTTATCGGTCGGTTTCTCGTCTCCGATCACCATGCAGTCGGGGTCCCGTCGGCGCATGTAAGGTTCGAGGTAGTTCGCTGCAACACCGTTGGTTACCTTGCAGACCTTTGCCTCCATCACGTGGCCCTTTCCCGGGACATCGTAACCGACCATGTGCCATCCATGTTCTTCATTACAGGTGGAAAGGGTCATCAGGTGATCAATCGACTGGGCGACTGTTACAGCCGGTGCGGCATCAAGGATTGCCTTCGTGTCGGCCGGCAGGCCGTATTTAATATCGTATGTTCCCATAAGAACCTCCGTGAATATTGTGAACGAGAGTTCTTTATTTCTCGCTGAATCTCACATTAATGATTTCTTTCCTACGATACCACTGTTGCTGACCGCGGGGGGCATAAAAATCTCGTGTTTTTCTCGTATACGAAATTATCAAAGCACAGTATACTTTCGTAAGGTTACGTTTTCTTTCGTTAAATCATATTGGGGGTCGCGTGCACGTTATAGAGAAGTTTCTGCAATCAAAAAACGGCGACACCGCGTCCTGTGAAGACGGTATTTTTGCAGGCAGGAATCTTGCTGCGATTGTAGACGGGGCAACGAGTAAGGGGACCCTGCTGTACGACGGGAAAACGCCAGGACGACTCGCGCGCGATCTCGTTCTTGAAGCGATAGAGGACATCGACTCTACCGTCGATCCCGATCAGATGGACTCCTCCCGGGTTCTCGAAACCCTGAATGAAGCGATTGCGGCCTGGTATCGGGCCTCAGGTATGTACGAGGACGCACAGCAGAATCCCGAGCTTCGGGCGAGTGCTTCGCTTGTGGTGTATTGTGAACCGCTTCGTGAACTGTGGATGGTCGGTGATTGCCGCGCACGAACCGAGTATTCGGTCTTCGGACACGACAAGCGCATAGATTTCCTCTTCTCCGAACTCCGATCGTATGTCATTGAGGACCTTCTCGCCTCGGGGGTGACCGAACAGTCGCTTCTGGAGCACGACCGGTCGCGCGAGCTCATTCTGCCCTTTCTGAAAATGCAGCACGGCTTTCAGAACCAGCGATACCGCTCCGATTTCTCGTACTCCGTGCTTGACGGGTACTTTACCGAACTGTCGAACCGACGTTGTATTCCAGTTGCACGGTCCGCTACGGAGCTGATGCTCGGCAGTGACGGATACCCGGAACTCGAGCGGACGCTCGCAGAGAGCGAGCAGTCGCTTCAGCGGATGCTCGACGAGGATCCCCTGATGTACCGTCTGCACCGCTCGACGAAAGGAGTTACACGTGGGAACCTGTCTTTCGATGACCGGGCGTTTCTTCGCCTCGCGATATGACCGGCGGCGTTTACGAGATCACTTGTGGGAAGCTTCCCGCACAGGTAGAGTAAGTCTGTGACAAATATTGAACGGAGACGATACATTACCCAGAAGCTTCGCGAGTCAGGGTCGCTTCGCGTTGACCAGCTCGCTGAAGAGCTCGAGGTTACGACCGTCACAATACGGTCGGACGTCGCCGATCTGGAACGACGGGGACTGGCTGTCCGTTCTCGTGGGGTGATACTCGCTCCCGAAGGAGACGAGCTTCCCCGTAACGTCGCAAACACGATCAAGGAGAAGCTCGCCGAGAAAGAAGCGGTGGCGAAGCAGGCGAGACAGCTCGTAGAATCCGGTCAGACGGTCATTATCGACGGCGGCAGCACAAACGCGGTGTTCGCCCGCGAACTGCATGACATGCAGCTGACGGTGATCACGAATTCGGTTCCGGTCATCCTCGAACTTGCTGCCGAGTCGGAGGTGGATATCATCGTTTCAGGTGGAATCCTCCGGAAGCCAAGCATGTCCCTGGTCGGTGAGTTCTCAAGGAACCTCTACGAGCACATACGTGCCGATATCGCCTTCGTGGGAGCCGCAGCCGTCTCCGTAGAACACGGCCCGAGCGGCCCGAACCTGCTCGAAGCCGAGACAAAACGTAGCATCATTGCCGCCGCCAACTCCGTCTGCCTCCTGGTCGATTCATCCAAGTTCGGCCGGACGAATCTTGCCCACATATGCGCATGGGACCAGATCTCATACGTCGTTACCGACCGCATTTCCCGTGAGGATCGGTCGCGTCTTACCGACGCCGGCGTAACCGTTTTCGCGCCCGATAGCGACGGCTGAGCCGCCCTTAATCTGTCACCCGTCGAATATCACCGGTTTCCACGCCTGAAAAAAATAGAGCCTAAAGGAAATATTTCTGTTCTTGACGTACCGTGTTAGCGCTTGTACACTCGACATTGTACTATAACAATAGTACACAGGAGAATCATGGCGACGCAACGTGACGGACAGCAGCTCCAGATCAGACTCGATCCGGGGAGTTCCATACCGTTTTACCGGCAGATCATTCTGCAGGTGGAAATGGCCATAGCCGACGGCCGGGTTACCACCGGTTACAAGTTGCCGACTGTCCGGGGACTGGCGGTGGATCTGCAGATAAACCCGAATACCGTCGCGAAGGCGTATAGCGAGCTTGAGATCCGGGGTCTGGTCAGCACGCAACACGGCACCGGTACCTTCATAGGTGAGTGGTCACCGGAGCCATCCGATGTGGACCGGGAGCTACTCCTCTCCCAGCTCGTACACGAGTTCATGAGTCACGTCGGGTCATACGGATTCACCCTGGACGACGTGCGGGCGTATCTGGACGAGAAGCCCGCAAAGGACGGCGCGAAATGAAACAGCACACGGACACTCAGAGCAGCGGTGCGCGCATCAAGGCGCTTTCACATCGCATGAGACGGTTCAGATTTACCGGCAACTTCAGCATGACCACGCTTTCGGCGCTGGTTCTGGTGCTGTTCGCCGTACTGGCAGTTACCCTGCAGCTCGCGATTGGCCTACCACCGAGCCCCGAGGCGATCGCCATTATTATCGGAGTGCTTGCGGCTAACGGTATTATTATCGCGATCGTACCGCTGTGGTCGGTTGTCCTCCTTATGACGGTCACCTTCTGGGCAGTCACGGGGTATCTGGTACCGGAAAACATGCTTCCCGCACTTCTGGTCGGAGCCGCGGGCTTGCTCGTCGCTCCAGCCATACAGATCGTACAGCAGTGGGATCGCGCGGTGGTGTTTCGCCTCGGGAAATTCAAACGCGTTCTGGAACCGGGTCCGCACGTCATTTTGCCGGTTCTCGATTCGGTCATAGGACACGTTGACATGCGCATTCGCGTGACAGACTTCTCCGCGGAGCGCTCGGTTACGAGCGACACCGTCCCGGTGCACGTCGACGCACTCGCCTTCTGGATGGTCTGGGATGCCGAGAAGGCGCTCCTGGAAGTCGAAGACTACTTCGCCGCGGTGACGCTATCCGCTCAGACGGTGCTCAGAGACACCATAGGTCGCAATGAGCTGGCGACGCTTTTAAGCGACCGTGAAACGCTCGGCGCACAGATTCAGGAAACCCTCGACCGAAAGACGAGTCCCTGGGGTATCACGATACTTTCGATAGAGTTCACCGAGATTCTTCTGCCCAAGGAGCTCGAAGACGCGCTCAGCCGACGGGCGCAGGCCGAACGCGAGCGGCAGGCCAGGGTTATCCTGAGCTCGGCGGAAGAGGAAATCGCTGAACGCTTCGCAAAGGCTGGGGCAACCTACGAGAAGAATCCGAAGGCCTTCGAATTGAGGGCCATGAATCTTGTGTTTGATGGCATGAAACAGAACAAGAACATGATCCTCGTACCCACGCACGCGGTCGAATCCATAGGCGGCGCGCTCGGGCTTGCCGCGAAACGCGCGAATGATGTCGACGGGACACCCACCGCCGACACCAGGTCAACGACACCAGAGGAACACTCATGATTACTGCCCAGGGAGTCCACAAACACTACGTCGACGGAGAAACCGAGGTCCACGCCTTACGCGGCGTAGACCTGACCATAGACGCCGGCGAGTTCATTTCCATCGCGGGACCTTCCGGGTCGGGAAAGAGCACGCTGCTGAATCTCATAGGCTGCCTCGACAGTGCCGACGAAGGCGAAATCTCCATAAACGGTACGAAAGTCGCCGGACAGAAAGTGGCAGCGCTTGTTGAACTGCGCAGGCAGAACATCGGTTTCGTGTTTCAGAGCTTCAATCTGATTCCCGTGCTCACTGCCTACGAGAATGTCGCGATGGCGCTGTCGCTGCTCGGCACGCCGGACGCCGAAATTCGCGAACGGGTCATGTCGCTGCTTCGCGATGTCGGGCTTGAGGGTATGGAGCATCGTCGTCCCTCCCGTCTGTCCGGCGGCCAGCAGCAGCGCGTCGCGGTTGCCCGGGCGCTCATAAAGGACCCGGCAATCGTGCTCGCCGACGAGCCGACGGCCAACCTCGACTCCGAAACCGGCGAACAGCTTCTGAAACTCATGAAGGACATGAACCGCAGCCGGGGGACGACCTTCGTGTTTTCTACCCACGACCAGATGGTCATGGACTACGCCGACCGGCTCTGCCGCCTGCACGACGGGGAGATCACCCACGACGAACGCAGGAGCGCGTAATGAGATCGCGAGGATTTCTGCTGCGACTGGCGGTCAAGAACCTGACCCGCTACGGTAGGCGTACCGTCATTACCGCGCTCGCGATCGCAGCCGGTGTCGGCATTTACATTGCGATGGACTCCGCGATAGCCGGGTTCGCGGGTGAAAGTGACCGGCTCTACGCGGGATACGAGACCGGAGATGTCGCGGTGACCGCTCCCGGGTACTGGGAAGAGCGCCAGCGTTTCCCGCTGGACAGACTCGTCGCCGATCCGCAAGCGGTGATCGACACGCTTCGAGCCGACGGACTCTCTGCAACGCCGCGGACCGCCTTCAGCGGCGAGCTCGTGGTGCGGTACGACCCCTTTCCTGAGGACGGCTCACTCCAGGCGATGTTTTACGGCATCGATATGGACCGGGACGCCGACGTGTTCGGGCTGCTCGGATCTATTGAGCAGGGCCGCGCTCCCGATGCTGGCGAAGACGGGCTGCTCATCGGGCGGTCACTCGCAGACCGCCTCGGGGCGGAGGTCGGATTCCCTGTGACCGTGACGACCCGGACGCGCGACGGCTTTCATCAGCTAATGGATCTGGAAATAACCGGAATCTTCCAGACACCGAATCCCGTCATTAACCGGCGCGCCATGTACATGCCAATCGGGCTCGTCGACACGGTGCTCGAAATGCAGGGTGCGGTGACGCACGTGCACACGGTGCTGCCGGGGAATCTGCCTGCCGACGCCGACTACCGGCGGGTCGAGCGGCTTCTCGCGGACGTCGACGGAGTGGAGGTTCTAAGCTTCGAAGTCATGAATCAGGAAATGGCTGAGATCATGGAGATCGAAGATAACGCCCTGCAGATCATTCTGTTTCTGCTCGGCATTATCGCGGTGGTCGGCATATCCAATACCATGCTCATGGCCGTACTCGAACGCGAACGGGAAATCGGCATGATGCGCGCGGTCGGCGTCAGGAACTCCGAGATCCGCCGTATGTTCTTCTACGAGGCCGGTGCCATCGGGCTCGCCGGTTCGGTCGTGGGTATTGCCCTCGGATCGGTGCTTGTCTGGCTCCTCGTGAACATCGGACTCGACTACGGCTTTCTCCTGGACGGAGTCGACATGGACTTTCGCTGGGACGGGGTGCTCGTTGGTGTCTGGAATGTGCCGACCATGGGCTACGCGGCAGTCGGGGCCTCGCTTGTTGCAGGACTCGCGTCCATGGTTCCCGTGCGGCGCATTCTGAAGAAGACCGTGACCGCGACGTTGCGGGACGACCATTAGGAGCCAACACATGAAACTGCACAGAATTGCCCTGAGAAACGTCTTTCGAAATGGACGTCGCAGCGTGCTGTCGCTTACGGCGGTCGCAGTTGCCGCCATGTCCATTACATTGCTCTTTTCGGTCCTCGCCGGCATACAGGACGATGTGCGCCACAACTCCTGGAACTTCGACAGCGGAGAAGTGCGCATACGCCACGGCATGTATGACGAGTATGAGTACCTGAATCCGGTTCAGTACATGGTCGACGACCATGAGTCGCTCGTTACTGCGCTTCTGGATATGGACGAGGTCGAGGCGGTGAGTCCGAGAGTCAGCATCGCCGGAGTTACGATACAGAACAGCCGCGAGATCGCGAGCTTCGGTATGGGATTCGATCTCGAGCGCGAGCGTGATTTCCAGGATCTGAGTAGCCTCGTCGCGTCTGGACGGCTCCCGGAGGCGGGACGGAACGAGGCTATAGTCGGGTTCCGGCTTGCCCGCGAGCTCGGCATAGAGATTGGCGACAGCTTCACCGTGCTCACGCAGACGCGCGCGAGGGCGAGCAACGCGTTTACCCTCGACGTCGTCGGGCTCGCCGACTTTCCGCTCGGGGCGCTTTCATCATCTGCCTATATTCTGCCCTTAGACCGGGCACAGCACTTTGTGCGCTCGCAGGGCGGGGTAACCGAGCTGCTCGTAAAGGGTGGCGGACGCGATACCGAGGGGCTTCAAGCGGCGATAGAAGAACGTTTTGCGACGCTCGGCCGGGATGAGCTCAACGCGACACCGTGGACGGTGGCATCGGGAGGATACGCCTACCTGCAGATGGCAGGTCCGATCTACTCAATGTTTGCCCTCGTGTTCTTTGTTCTCGGCAGTACGGTCATTATCAATACGACCATGATGACCGTACACGAGCGTACGCGCGAGATCGGAACCCTGTCGGCGCTCGGCATGAAGGGGCGGGATCTTGTGCGGCTCTTCTTTACCGAAGGCGCGGTTCTCGGTCTCGCGGGGTCTGCACTCGGGGTGCTGATCGGCGCTGCCATTGCCCTTGTGCTCGGGCGGGTTGGCATCGATTTCGGAACCAGCATGGAACTGATTGACATGGACATTTCCAACGTCCTGTATCCAGCGGTGAACGCCGGGACACTTGTATTTGTATTCGCATATTCATCGGTTATCGCGACGGCGGCTTCGTTTCTGCCGTCGCGCCGGGCGGCGAAGCTGAGCCCGGTTGACGCCCTGCGCGGATAGGCGCAGGTGGAGGAGAAACTATGAAACCTACATACATGCTTACAGCACTTATGCTGGCCGTCGCTGCGGCGGCCTTTGCTCAGGACCCTTCGGGCGACGAGATAATCCGGCGCATGGAAGACAACCAGACCTTCTCTTCGGCCTACATGGAAGGCCGCATGATCATCGCCGACCGTTTCGGAGAGAGGACGGTCACCTTCGAGATGTACGCCGAGGGCGAAGAGCGCTTTCTGATCGAGTTCACCTCCCGCGACGAACAGGGACAGCGCATACTGCGACGCGAAGACAATCTGTATCTGTATTATCCGGATGCCCGTGAGGTAATCCGCATACAGGGTGCCGCGCTCCGCGACTCACTGTTCGGATCAGACCTGAGCTACGAGGACATGACCGGAGGTCGCGGGATTCTGGACGACTATACCGCGGAGCGGATCGGCCGCAGCACCGTGCGTGGTCGGGACGTCTGGGAGGTCAGGCTTGACGCCCGCACGACCAACGTGCCCTATCCACAGCAGATCTATTTCGTCGATGTCGACGACTACGTGCTGATCGAGAGCCACCAGTTTGCCCGAAACGGGCGTAAGCTCAAGGAAACGGAAATGCTTGAGATACGCGAACAGGACGGATATCGCTTCCCCGCACACATGCGCATTACCGACGTGACCCGCAGATCAAGCGGCACCGAGATGGTCTTCGACCGCATCGACACGGGGATCAGCATCCCTGCGTCAACCTTTTCTCTGGAGGAGCTGTCATGGTAGCGCACGGCCGTCGGGTGGACGTACCCGCCGCGGTGGGAAAGACTGCCTCGGTGCGAGAGACCGCTGCGCCGGTCACGCGAGTACGGCGTTGCTTTGTAGTGCTCGCCTGTGTGCTCGTGTTGGGCGTGTTCGCGGCGCGTGTACCTGCGGTAGCGCAGGACGCCAGGGTGCAGTCGCGCGTTCAGTCGCAGAGTCTGTTCCTCTGGAATCAGGGTGATGATGAACCCTACCTGTTCGGGAACGTGTTGGGTGAAGTCGACATTCAGTCGACCCGCGACCGCGCGGTACAGGGCCGGCTAACGCTGCAGTTGCGGCCGGTTTTCGTGGACCTCGCCGGATCGGGGGCGCTGGGTGCTGAAGAGCCGGGCCCGGGTGCCCTGGGCGCGGCTGCAGGCGCCCCGACCATCGTGACCTCCGTCCCCCGTGTATCCGTACGCTTTCGGCTCCCGGTCACCGAAGACTACACGATACGCCTCACCAGCGGCATAGACCGCGTCGCATGGGGTGCCGGGCGGGCATTTAACGCCGCCGATGTCATTTTTGGCGCCAAAGCCGGGGACGGAGCAGACTTTCTCGCGGTCAGTGGCGATGTCAGAGACGAAACCGCACTGCTGACCGCGCTCTATCTGCCGCTCGGCGGCTTTGCGTACGTCGAGCCGATCGTGCTCCCGCCGCTGCCGGCAGTCGATCCGGTGTCCGGGGAACTCGCGCTGCCGGCAGTCTCACAGACACGTGCCGGTGCGCGGGTGAACTTCGAACTCGGCCGCTTCACCTTCGAGCCGGGGTATCTCTACACGCCGGATGCTCACGAGCTTGTCTTCAGCGCGAGCGGTCTTATCGGCATAGACGTGTACGGCGCTGCCCGGCTGAGTCTGCCGGATGCCGAACACCAGTACTCCGCGGGGGCCTACCATCGTTTCCGACTCGGGCGGGACGCCTCGCTCGATCTGCGCCTCGAAGCGCTCTTTCGCCCGGACGAGACCGAGTGGGTGCTGCTGTACCCGGAGGCTATCCTGAGTCCCGGCCGCACCGTGAGCATTCTCGCCCGATCGCTCGTGTCGCCGGTCGAGGGCTCGAGCAACAGTATTCTTGGGGTCAACTGGGCAGTGCTCGGCGGACTCGACCTGCTCGCCGCAGGCATTTTCGCCCACGGTGGATCCGGGGA
>RECN01000092.1 GCA_007694005.1 Spirochaetaceae bacterium | reverse complement strand
CACGGCGTCTGTCAGAAGTGTTATGGTCGAAACCTGACCGACAATCGAACGGTAACGATCGGGCAGGCGGTTGGAATTATTGCCGCTCAGTCAATCGGCCAGCCGGGAACACAGTTGACCATGCGTACGTTCCACATCGGTGGCGCGGCAACCCGGGTGAGCGAGGAGAATCGTACCTATCTCAAGTATCCGGTGTACGTGACCTCGATCAACGGCCACGTGGTGCAGCAGGCATCAGGGCCGAGGCTGTTCACACGGAAAGGGTATATGCTCGTCAACCGTGTCCTGAACGAGATCGTCATCGAGAAGTCCGACAAGATTCTCGCCGACGAAGGCGACAAGGTAGTCAAGGGGCAGGCCGTCGTTAAACGGGGCAAGGAAGAGATCGTCGCCGACGATAACGCCTATGTCACCGTGAAAGGCAACAAGCTGTACCTCATCGGAGCGGAGCAGCGGATTGAGGTCCGAAACGGTGCTGAACTCGAAGTTGAGGAAGGGCAGGTCGTACCCGCCGAAGCCTCTCTTGCGACCTTCGACCCCTTCAGCGAGCCGATCATTAGCGAATACAACGGTATCGTCCGTTTCGAGGACATTATTGACGGCACGACGATGAACGAAGAGGTGAATGACGACACCGGTAACGTCGAGAGAAAGATCACAGAGCATTCGCTCGAAACCATGGAGCCTCGGATCGTTATCGAAGACGATGAAGGGGAGATTCTCGATACCTATCGACTGCCCGGGTCGAGCTATCTGCAGGTGCAGAACGGCGAAAAGATCCAGTCGGGACGTACAATCGCGAAAATGCTCAAGGACAGTGTCCGTACAGCGGATATCACCGGCGGGTTGCCGCGTGTCGGAGAGCTCTTTGAAGCGAGGCGTCCGAAGAATGCAGCCGTGCTTTCTCAGGTAAGCGGTACCGTTGCTCTGAAGGGTATTGTGAAAGGTAAGCGGATAATCCTTGTGCACGATATTTACGGCAAGGAGTTCAAGCACGCGGTGCCCATGGGTAAGCACCTGCTTGTACGCGAAAAAGACGAGGTGATGGCTGGAGAGCCTCTGTGCGACGGTCGCACGGACCCGCATGACATCCTTCAGATTCTCGGTGAGAATGCGCTACAGCGCTACCTCATGAACGAGGTACAGGAGGTGTACCGTCTGCAGGGTGTTGCGATTAACGACAAGCACATCGGTGTAATTATTCGCCAGATGATGCGTAAGGTTGAAATCGTGCAGGTCGGAGATACCAACTTTATCTTCGGTCAGCAGATCGACAAGCCGCGTTTTCAGGAAGAAAACCGGAAGGTCATGCGCGAAGGTGGGCAGCCCGCCGTCGCCCGACCGATCATGCTCGGAATTACGCGTGCATCACTGAACATCGAAAGCTTTATCAGTGCCGCAAGTTTCCAGGAAACGACGCGTGTTCTCACGAATGCCGCGATTGCCGGTAAAAGTGACAATCTCCGCGGCCTGAAAGAAAACGTCATCATCGGTCACCTTATACCTGCCGGCACCGGTATGCGGCAGTACAAGCGAATCAAGCTGTATGACGAAAACAGGGAAGATCTCGACGCCCGTATGCAGACGATACTCGAAACGCGAGCCCGAGAAGCGGAACTCGCCGAGAACGAGGCTCCGGCAGAGGCGGAAGTGTATCAGTAGAAGGGTTCCACCGGTCGGGTGGTTGACAATCAACAGAGCGTCTGATAGTTTTGCGCTCCACGGCATGCGTTTTGTCGTGGTTTCCTGATAGCCCGAAAGGCGCTCTTATTACATCCGTACAGGCTACCGGTCTGTACGTGGAAAGGTTAAGGACAGTATGCCGACAGTAAATCAGTTGATTCGAAATGGCCGAAAGAAATCTCACAAGAAGACGAATTCGCCCGCGCTTCAGACATGCCCGCAAAAACGCGGTGTGTGCACACGGGTTATGACGGTAACGCCGAAGAAGCCGAACTCCGCGCTTCGAAAGGTAGCTCGTGTCCGTTTGAGTAACGGCATTGAGGTTACGGCCTACATTCCGGGTATCGGGCATAATCTTCAGGAGCACTCCGTTGTGCTTGTGCGAGGCGGTCGCGTGAAGGACCTTCCTGGTGTTCGGTATCACATCGTGCGTGGAGCGAAGGATACGCTCGGCGTCGAGGACCGAAGAAAAGCTCGTTCCAAGTACGGAACAAAGCGGCCAAAGGCATAAGGAAGAGGTTACAGCATGCCAAGAAGACAGATTGTAGGGCGGCGTGAACTTCGTCCTGATGCAAAATATGGTAACATTACCCTGTCCCGTTTTATTTCGCGGCTCATGGTGCATGGAAAAAAGTCTACCGCAACACGGGTTGTGTATGAAGCAATGAGTTTTCTCAGCGGCAAGACGGATAAGACGGAACTTGAAGTCTTCCTGAAGGCGATCGACAACGTAAAGCCTGTTGCGGAAGTCAAAAGCAGGCGGGTCGGTGGTTCTACGTACCAGGTTCCGGTAGAAGTGCGTGAGAGCCGACGGGAAGCGCTTTCGATGCGATGGCTCATTGCAGCTGCTCGAAATCGAAGCGGGCGTTCAATGGGTCAGAAACTCGGTGCAGAGCTTCTTGACGCATTTAACTCTACTGGATCGGCATTCAAAAAGAAAGAAGATACGCATCGCATGGCGGAGGCTAACAAGGCCTTTGCTCATTATCGATGGTAAGCACAGCATAGTTTTTGCACTCCGGGAGTGCGGTAATAATGAGAAGTCCGTACGTGTCTGCGCAGTCAAAAGTGTGGAACAAACGGCGGATATGACCAAACCGATCGTCAATAACCCGCGGTTGAACGTGGCGGGGAGATTGAATGAATCATGGCGCCGACGAAAGGTCGTGCTGTGAGTGGTAGGGTGGTTAGACCGTTTAATGCCTCATTGGCAGTAAGCGGTGAAGGAGCGTTGCTCTTTCAGATACGACGCGTCTTAAACCCGTATGGAAAATACGGGTTGGTTCTGCGTATCTGTTGACATATCTTCTGGCTATCTGTTAGCCTACCCATCCTTTCAGTGTACTCGTCCGAGCATGTGCCCACGTGGTACGTGCGCGTCCGAGGCGCTACTAAGTACATGTGTGGATGCAGGGCAGCGCCGTGGCGTCATCCCTGATCTGGAAACACTATTTTATTCAGAACGTTTCAGACACTTCGAGAAGGAGGGAACGTCATGGCGAAAGCAAAGTTCGAGAGGAGTAAGCCTCATATTAACGTTGGTACCATAGGTCACGTCGACCATGGGAAGACGACGCTTACTGCAGCCATCACCATGCTTAGCAGCAAGCTGAGTGGCGGTGGTAAGATCATGAAGTATGAGGACATTGACAACGCACCTGAAGAAAAGGCGCGGGGTATCACCATTAACACACGTCACGTTGAGTATGCGACGGTGAATCGTCACTACGCTCACGTTGACTGCCCGGGTCATGCCGACTACGTAAAGAACATGATCACCGGTGCCGCACAGATGGACGGAGCCGTTCTCGTCGTCAGTGCAACGGACGGTCCGATGGCGCAGACCAAGGAGCACGTGCTTCTGGCTCGTCAGGTTGGCGTTCCCGCTCTGCTGGTCTTCATCAACAAAACCGATCAGGTTGATGATGAAGAGCTTGTAGACCTTGTTGAAGAGGAGATTCGGGATCTCCTGTCAAGTTATGATTTTCCCGGGGACGATGTGCCGGTAATTCGCGGAAGCGCATTCGAAGCCATGGAAAACCCCGAGGACGACGCGAAGACGAAGTGCATAGGCGACCTCCTTGAGGCGATGGACACGTACTTTCCGCTCCCTGAACGAGCGGTGGATAAGGACTTCCTTATGCCTATCGAAGACGTGTTCTCCATTCAGGGTCGCGGTACGGTTGTAACGGGTCGAGTTGAGCGTGGTATCGTCAAGGTGAACGACAAGGTGCAGATCATTGGTATCCGCGACACCACCGAAACTACTGTTACTGGTGTTGAGATGTTCAACAAGCTACTCGATCAGGGAGAGGCGGGCGACAACATTGGCGCACTGCTTCGTGGAACTGAAAAGAACGCTGTTGAGCGCGGCCAGGTTCTTGCGAAACCCGGAAGCATCACACCGCACAAGAAGTTTAAGGGTACGATCTATTGCCTGAGCAAGGAAGAGGGTGGTCGACACTCTCCGTTCTTTACCGGGTATAGGCCGCAGTTTTACTTCCGTACGACGGATATCACCGGTACTGTTACCCTACCCGAGGGCATGGAAATGGTGATGCCGGGCGATAACACCGAGATCGACGCTGAACTGATACATCCCATTGCAATGGACAAAGGTCTGCGCTTCGCTATTCGCGAAGGTGGGCGCACCGTTGCGAGTGGTCAGGTGACCGAGATCGTCGAATAGTCAGTATGTAAGGACACGGCCCCTCAAGACGCTGTTTTGAGGGGCGCCGTGCCTAAGGTGTCCGGACCTCAATCGGTCGCATGCACAGTACGTGCGGCCATTTTTTTGCGGGATCGGAAGCCGTTGGGACGGTTTTTAGATAACTGTTTGATCGGGTAGGCATGGCACCGCCCGTCAGTATTTTTGTTCGTTGTATCTTCTGGTGGAGGAAACATGCCGCAGGCCAAGATAAGAGTACGCCTTCGTGGATTTGACATAGAGCTTATCGATCAGAGCGCACGCTCTATCGTGCAGACTGTACAGAAATCCGGATCGAAGGTTTCGGGACCGATTCCGCTTCCGACACGGATTAATAAGTTTACTGTTTTGCGGAGTCCTCACGTTAACAAAAAAGCGCGTGAGCAGTTCGAGATGCGTACGCATAAGAGACTGATCGATATTATAGAGCCGAGCAGTCAGGTCATGGATGCGCTTATGAAGCTTGAATTACCTGCGGGAGTAGACGTCGAAATCAAGCAATAGGCGTTCGCCTGTGTTTTCGATGTGAATAGGGGTCAACAATGGTTGGTTTGATTGGAAAAAAACTCGGTATGACGCAGGTGTTTGACGATGCCGGTCTCGTTACTCCGGTAACGGTAATTGAGATCCATCCGAATGTGGTGCTTGGAGAAAGGACTGTCGATAAAGACGGCTACCAGGCATTGGTAATCGCCGGTGGTGATGAACTCTCCGAAAAGCGCGTGCTGAAACCCGTCCGCGGACAGTTCGGTAAAAACACCGTGCGGAAACACATTCGGGAATTTCGCGGGGAACATGAAGGCGTAGAGGTCGGCTCCGAGCTCACCGTCGCCATGTTCTCGGACACCGGCTACGTCGACGTCGTCGCGACCTCGAAAGGAAAGGGGTTTCAGGGCGTAATGAAGCGACACAACTTCGGTGGTGGTCGCGCTACGCACGGTTCCAAGTTCCACCGCGCTAATGGTTCAACGGGTATGGCGGCAACTCCATCCCGGGTGCATAAAGGAACCAAAATGGCCGGGCGAATGGGTCACGAGCGATGCACAACGCAGAATCTTCGGGTTGTGCGCATTGACGAAGAAAAACAGGTCGTTCTTGTGAAGGGTGCGGTGCCAGGGCCGAAAGGCAGTATGGTAATCGTGTCCCAGGCGAAGAAGCGAAACGGCTGAGGCGCAGGATATGAAGCACGCAGTATTGACGAACAGTGGTAAGGAAGCAAAGCAGGTAGAGGTATCAGACTTCGTCTTCGGTTGTGACGTTAGCGAAGGCTCGATCTATCATGCGATACGCAATGAACTTGCAAACCTCCGAACCGGTACCGCAAAGGTAAAGACACGCGGTGAAGTTGCTGGTACGGGCAAGAAGCCGTGGAGGCAGAAAGGAACGGGTCGAGCTCGCGCAGGAACGCTGCAGAGCCCGGTGCGAGTCGGGGGAGGTGTCGCGTTCGGACCTCGCCCGAGAGACTACAGCTATCGCATGCCAAAGAAGATCAAGCGCCTCGCAATGCGTAGCGTTTTAAGCCGCAAAATGAAAGAAGACGCACTTTTCTTCGTTGAAGACGTGCAGGTTCCGAGCGGAAAGACACGCGACATCATCTCTGGACTCGGATCAAATGTTGATCTGCATAGAACAGTCCTTGTCGTGAAAGGTGACGAGTCAATGGTCAAGCGAGCTGGCAGAAATGTTGCATGGCTTACCGTTCTCTCTCACGACAAACTGCGTGTTAACGATCTCTTCTATGCGCGCAAGATACTGATCACGGAGTCGGCTGCAGAGGCACTTGGTGAACACTATAGCGGTGCGCCCTCGGGAGGTGCGGCATGAGAGCTGACGCAGTAATTATAGAACCGGTAATGAGTGAAAAGACGACCGTTCTGCGAGAGCAGGGCAAGTACGTCTTTCGGGTTGATTCCCGCGCGAATAAAGTTCAGGTCATGCGTGCCGTACAGGAACTGTTTGGTGTGAAACCCGTCTCCTGCAACATCGTGACGGTGAAACGAAAGCCAAAGCGGCAGCGTGTAGCTAAGGGGTACACATCAGCCTGGAAGAAGGCGATTGTAAGCCTCGGCAAGGGTGACACCATCGGAATTTTCGAAGGTGTTTAGCACCAGTTTTCAAGGAGTCAGGCAGTGGCGTTAAAAAGCTATAAGCCGGTAACACCGGGGCAGCGTTATAAAACGACCGTGACACGCGATTCTCTTACCACCGACCGGCCCGAAAAAGGACTGACGACTGGTTCGAAGAGAATATCCGGTCGGGATTCAGCGGGTAGGATCAGCGTTCGGCGCAGGGGCGGCGGTCACAAGCGCCGGTACCGCGCGGTTGATTTCAAGCGGGATAAGTGGGATATACCTGGCAAGGTCGCTTCGATTGAATACGATCCGAATCGCAGCGCATTTATTGCTCTCGTCGTGTACGCTGACGGTGAAAAGCGGTACATACTCGCACCAAAGAATCTCACCGTCGGAATGCCGGTCGTTACTTCGGAGCACGCTCCGATACGCCCGGGGAATTGTATGCCGCTGGAGAGCATGCCGCTCGGTACCGTTATACATAACATCGAGCTTCAAAAGGGCCACGGTGGGCAACTTGCCCGTAGCGCGGGTGCTTCCGCGGTTATCGTCGCGAGTGACAAGGACTATGTCACGGTAAAGCTTCCTTCGGACGAGAGCAGACTGGTATTCAAGCGTTGCCTTGCGACCGTCGGTGTGGTCGGAAACGAAGATCACATGAACGTGACCATCGGTAAGGCTGGAAGGTCTCGCTGGATGGGGCGACGACCGAAGGTGCTTGGTGTTTCCATGAACCCGGTTGACCATCCGCATGGCGGTGGTGAAGGTCACACAAATGGTGGTCGCCACCCGGTTTCGCCAACTGGCCAGCCGACGAAGGGATATAAGACGCGGAAGAAGAGAAAGACGTCGAGCCGGTTTATCGTGAAGAGACGGGGCAAGTAAAGAGGTAGCATTGTGTCGAGATCAATAAAGAAAGGTCCGTTCATTGAGAAGAGTTTGTATACTCGAGTACTTGCAGCGTCCAAGGCCGGTACCCGCAGCATGATAAAAACATACTCGAGGACTTCGACGATTATACCCGAAATGGTTGGAATGACGATTTCGGTGTACAACGGCAAGACTTGGGTCCCTGTTTATGTAACGGAGAATCTGGTTGGACACAAACTCGGAGAGTTTGCACCAACACGTATCTTCCGGGGTCATGCAGGAAGCGACAGGAAGGCGGGCCGCCGGTAATACGGGGCGCCGGTAAGGATTTATACATGGCTGTTACAAGCGGATATAGAGCAAAAGCAAAGTTTCTCATGGTTTCTCCAACGAAGGTTCGACGCGTTGCGGATAACGTCAGAAGAAAACCATATCCGGAAGCGATTGCAATACTGGAAAATCTTCCGCACAAAGGTGCGGGTTTGCTGAAAAAAGCAATACAATCTGCTGCTGCAAATGCATTGTACCAGAACAAGAATCTGGACGAAGACATGCTGTACGTCAGGGAGTTGCTGGTAGACGAGGGGCCGCGGCTGAAGCGGCTCTGGATCAGAGCTCGTGGCCGGGCGGATATGTTGCAGAAGCGGATGACGCATATCACGGTTGTCGTGGACGAAATCGCGAATACGGGAGTTTAGTGTGGGACAAAAGGTAAATCCATTCGGTTTGCGTCTGGGCATAAACAAGCAGTGGCGGTCTAAGTGGTATGTGGATCCGCGTGAATACGCGGATACACTTCATGAGGATCTTTTGATTCGCAAGACCCTGGCTGAGCAACCTGAAACCCGAAACGCAGATATCGCTGAAATTGAGATAATACGGCATCCGCAGCGTGTTGGGATCGTTATTCACACGTCGCGACCCGGAGTTATTATTGGAACGAAGGGTTCAAACATAGAGAAGATCGGCAATCAGCTTCAGAAACTCGTCAGCAAGAAGATTCAGATCAAGATCAAGGAAATTAAGCGACCGGAGACGAGCGCTCAACTGATAGCGATGAATGTCGCGCGGCAGTTGCGGACACGGTCGAGCTTCCGTCGAACTCTGAAGATGGCGGTCGGCGGGGCCATGAAGGCTGGTGTGCAGGGCGTGCGTATACGTATTGCCGGGCGCCTTGGTGGCGCCGATATGAGCCGCGTTGAAACACAGAAAGACGGACGTGTACCACTTCACACACTCAGAGCAGATATCGATTATGGGTTCGCGGAGGCTCTTACGACCTTCGGAGTAATCGGTGTCAAGGTCTGGCTGTTTCACGGTGAAGTTTTGCGCAAAGAGCCGAAAGAAGACGCCGGTTTGCTGGTGAAAGGCGGCGGCCCCGGGCGACGTCCGCGGCAAGAGGCGAGGAGTTAAGGTATGCTTCAGCCAAAGAGAACGAAGTACAGAAAGAAACAGCGACAGGTAAAGAAAACGCTCGGTGGGGTCGCCACTCGCGGTAATCGAATCAGCTTTGGCGACTATGCCCTCGTTGCGCTCGAGTCGAAGTGGATTACCAATCGACAGATCGAAGCCGCGCGTATTGCGATGACCCGTCATATCAAGCGTGGCGGACGGGTATGGATACGGATATTTCCGGATATACCGTACACGAAAAAGCCCGCCGAGACGCGCATGGGTAAGGGTAAGGGAAGCCCCGAGTACTGGGTGGCAGCGGTAAAGCCTGGTACCGTAATGTTCGAGCTTGCTGGTGTTGATGTAAAGCTTGCGGAGAGTGCCATGCGCCTTGCTGCGAGCAAGCTTCCCATTAAATGCAGATTTGCTGTTCGCAGTGACTTGGAGTAGTACGTATGCGTGACTCATATAAGGAACTTACGTTCGAAGAACTGGTAACAAAGCGGGAAGAATTACGACAACAGTTTCGTCAGTTACGCTTTGACATGGTCGTAGGACACGTGGATAACCCGCTGCAGAAGCGTTTGTTTCGGCGGCGCATCGCACGGCTGAATACCTTGATATATAACCACCCAGATGTGGCCGGTGAGATGTAGGGAGTGTGACAGATGTCCGATACAGAAGTTCAGCTGAATGACAATGCAAAACGAAAACGAATACTAACCGGAGTTGTATCCAGCGACAAAATGGATAAGACCATAGTCGTGCTGGTGGCGAACCGTAAGTTGCATCGTCTTTACAAGAAGTATGTTAATACGAGTAAGAAGTTTAAGGCTCACGACGAAGAAAACAGTGCACGAATCGGCGATCGGGTTCGTGTAATTGAGTCGAAGCCATACAGCCGGGAGAAATGCTGGCGATTACTCGAGATCGTCGAGCGCGCGAGGTAATTATCATGATTCAGATGCAGTCATACCTGAATGTCGCAGACAACAGCGGCGCGAAGCGCGTTCAGTGCATAAAGGTTCTCGGTGGTAGTAAACGGAAGACGGCGAGCATCGGCGACATCATTGTCGTTGCGGTGAAGGATGCAATTCCGAACGCCCCGGTCAAGAAAGGAAGCGTGGAGCGGGCTGTTATTGTTCGCACAAAACGCGCAGTGCGCAGGGCTGATGGAACATACATTCGATTCGATGAAAACGCGTGTGTGATTCTTGATGCAAATCAGAATCCACGAGGTAAGCGGATTTTCGGTCCTGTCGCTCGTGAGCTTCGCGAGGGCAGTTTTATGAAGATCGTAAGTCTTGCTCCCGAGGTTTTGTAGGAGGACAGGTATGGCCAGTAAATACAAATTAAAGCGTGACGACACCGTTCTCGTGATTGCCGGTAAAGACAAAGGGAAAACGGGAAAGGTTCTTCGCATCGACGCCGACAAAGGCCGTGTACTCGTTGAAGGTATTAACTACGTGAAAAAAGCGGTACGACGGAAGCGCGAGAACGAGCAGGGTGGCATAATCGAGATAGAAGCAATGCTTGATATCTCGAATGTGATGCCGGTCTCCAAGGGGCAGCCTACCCGGATCGGCGTACGTATTGATAAGAACGGAAAGCGCGTTCGAGTTGCACGGAAGACGGGAGAAGACTTGTGATGGCGACCGAAGTATACGTTCCCATGCTTAAGCAGCAGTACAACGAGAAGATTAAACCTGCTCTCATCGAAGAGTTTGGATACAGCAGTTCGATGCAGGTGCCCTATGTAGAGAAGGTTGTTCTCAGCATGGGTGTCGGCGACGCGATAACAAACAAGAAGTTGCTTGACGCAGCCGTCAATGAGTTGACGCTCATTGCCGGGCAGAAGTCGGTAAAGACGAAGGCGAAAAAATCGATCTCTAACTTCAAGTTGAGGGAAGGGATGGATATCGGTGCGAAAGTGACGCTGCGTGGTAATCGGATGTATGAGTTTCTCGATCGTCTCCTGAACGTGGCACTGCCACGGGTGAAGGACTTTCGCGGCGTTAATCCGAACGCGTTCGACGGTCACGGAAACTATTCGCTTGGCGTAACCGAGCACATTATTTTCCCGGAAATCGATTATGACAAAATCGAACGGATTACGGGACTGAATATCGTGATCGGCACCACAGCAGAAACTGATGCGGAAGCGAGAAGTCTGCTAACGAAGTTCGGGATGCCTTTTCGTAAGTAATGGTATCGGAATTCGAGAATAACTGAGTAATACAGGGTAAAGAGGTCAGTCGTGGCAAGAAAAGCACTAATTGTGAAAGCGCAAAGAACGCCGAAGTTTTCGACGCGGTCAGTTAACAGGTGTCGCCGATGCGGACGGCCGCGGGGGTATATGAGGAAGTTCCAACTGTGCAGGATTTGCTTTCGCGAGCTTGCAAGTGAAGGCATGATTCCCGGCGTGACAAAGTCAAGCTGGTAGGGGGTTGCTATGAGTGTTTCAGATCCCGTAGCAGATATGCTCACGAAAGTGCGCAACGCAAGCATGGCGCGTTTTGATAAAGTCGATATAACAACATCTAAGCTGAAGCTCGAAGTTGTGAAGATTTTGAAAAATGAAGGCTATGTTAAGAATTTCAAGAAAGTCGTGATCGATGATTTTCCCTATATCAGGGTTTTCTTGAAGTATGACACAAAGCAGAATCCCATTATCCATGGGATACAGCGGATTTCCACGCCAGGTCGCCGCGTGTACAGCGGGTATAAGAAGATGCCGCGTATTTACAATGGCTATGGTACGCTTATCGTTTCGACGAGTTCGGGCGTGACCACCGGCAGGAAAGCCTACGAACGACAGGTGGGCGGCGAGCTCATCTGCTCGGTCTGGTAGAGAGGGAACTATGTCACGCATTGGAAAGCTACCCGTCACCGTACCGGACGGCGTTAAAGTTACTGTTGAAAAAGACAGTTTTGTTGTGCAGGGACCCAAAGGCACACTCACTCAGGCGTACGAGCCTCAGGTCAAGTTTGAGATGGAAGAGGGGACCGTTCGGGTAATGCGGCTCAATGACTCCAAGAGAGCTCGAGCAATGCATGGCCTGTATCGTCAGCTTCTCCAGAACATGATTACCGGAGTGAGCCAGGGTTTCTCAATCGCGCTTGCAATCAACGGAGTCGGCTATCGTGCGGAAGCGGCTGGAAAAAGCGTTCGTTTCAACCTGGGTTACTCGAATCCGATCGAGTTCGTCGTACCGGAAGGTGTCGACGTAGCTGTTGAGGGACCGAACAAGGTCGTTGTGTCTGGTATCGACAAGCAGAAGGTTGGAAAAATCGCGTCGGAGATTCGGGGGCTCAGGCCGCCGGAACCGTACAAGGGCAAGGGCGTGAAGTACGAGACCGAGACAATTCGACGGAAGGTCGGAAAGTCAGGGGTGAAGTAACATGAAGCGACTGAAGATTAAGACAAAGCAGAAATTACGGCGGCGCGCGCGAGTGAGAGGTAAGATCTCCGGAACGGCTACCCGCCCTCGCGTTTCCGTGTTCAAGAGCAACAAGCATCTGTATGTCCAGGTTATCGATGACATTTCCGGACACACGCTGACACAGGTCTCCACCATGGGTGGCGAGACGAAGGGGCTTAAAGTAACCGTTTCTGACGGTGAAAAGGTCGGAAAGAGTCTTGGAGAGAAAATGAAGGCTGCCGGTATAGCTGAGGTAGTGTACGACAGAAACGGGAACAGATATCACGGCGTCGTCAAGGCGATAGCTGAAGGCGTTCGTTCGGTCGGAATAAAGGTATAAGAGATGGCTTCAGATTACGGAAGAGATCGGGATAGAGACAGGGATCGTGACCTCAGCGAAAAGCTTATCAAGCTCAACCGCGTTGCCAAAGTCGTAAAGGGCGGACGACGTTTCTCGTTCTCAGCACTTGTCGTCGTAGGTGACGGGGCTGGAAGCGTCGGCTATGGTTTTGGCAAGGCGAATGACGTTTCTGAAGCGATACGTAAGGGTATGGATCGGGCGAAAAAGAGTATGGTTCGTGTTCCGGTAAAGGGACACACCTTGCCGCATACCGTCGAAGGACGGTTCAAGAGCGCAAAGGTACTCATGAAACCAGCTGCTCCTGGTACCGGTATTATCGCCGGTGGTCCGGTGCGCGCAATCATGGAAGTCGGTGGAATTAACGATGTTCTTTGTAAATCGCTCGGCTCCGCGAATCCGGTCAATACTGTTAAGTCGGTTTTTGAAGGTTTTTCACGTCTTATGGATGCCCGTGAGATTGCTCGAGGCCGTGGAAAATCCGTTAAAGAGATGTGGGGCTGAGTATGTCTGAAATTCGAAAGCCTTCGGGTGCAACGAAAGCGAAGAAGATTCGCGGTAAAGGTGTCGGAACGGGCATCGGAAAGACTGGTGGACGCGGAACCAAGGGACAAAACAGCCGTTCTGGCGGCGGTGTCCGGCTCGGTTTTGAAGGTGGACAGATGCCTCTGTATCGCCGGATCGCGCGTCGTGGATTCAGTAACTATCGCTTTAAAGTTCGGTACACCGAAGTTTCTCTTTCCAATCTGAATAAGTTCTTTGAGAACGGAGAAACGGTGAGTCTCGAAACACTCATTGAACGCGGTGTTGTTCGGAAGAGCACGAAAGCAGTCAAGATTCTCGGAAGCGGTAAGCTCGAAAAGAATCTTACGGTCATCGGTGTTGCGGCAACCGGTTCTGCGAAAGAAACGATTGTGTCTGCCGGTGGCAGCTTTCAGGATACCGTGGCGGAAGTGGAAGCATAGGCGCATCCATTGGTGGATACAGGGTTTAGGGGTTTATAGTATATGGCGCGAAATGCACTCTTCGACGTTTTCTCAATCAAAGATCTCAGACAGCGGATATTTTTCACGCTGGGCGTTCTCGCGATATTTCGTTTAGGTGCAACTATACCTATTCCCGGAATCAATGTGACTTCGCTTCAGGCGTTCTTTCTCACGAGAGACGCTGCGGGGGTCTCGATAGAAGGATATCTCGATTTCTTCTCCGGCGGGGCATTCACGAACTTCAGCATTTTTATGCTGGGAATCATGCCGTACATCTCGATGCAGATCATCATGCAGCTGCTCGTGCTAGTATTCCCTGCGCTCAAGCGCATTTCGGAAGAGGATGGCGGACGCAAGAAGATACAGCGTTACACCCGGTACGGAACGATCGTCGTATGTCTCATTCAGAGTTTTGCCGTCACCTTCTATGCCGACAGTATACCGAACGCAATAACGATCCCCCGGGGACTGTACACTGTGGTAAGTATGCTGACGGTCACAACTGGTACGGTTTTCCTGGTGTGGCTCGGTGAGCAGATTAACCAGAGAGGTATCGGAAATGGTATTTCGTTGCTCATATTTGCCGGTATCGTGGCTCGGATGCCAGGCGCCGTGTGGACACTTGTCCAGGAAATACAGCGCGGAGACTTGAATCCGGTTTTCGTACTTCTTGTTTTCGGGATTTTCATTGTCGTTGTCGCTCTCGTAATTTACGAGCAGCAAGGTCAACGGAAGATTCCGGTGCATTACGCAAAACGGGTTGTCGGTCGGAAAATGTATGGGGCGCAAAACACGTATGTTCCGTTTAAGATTAACCCTTCAGGCGTTATTCCCGTCATCTTCGCGTCGTCGGTTATTTTCTTTCCCTTACAGATCGCGCAGAGTCTTGGTCCTGGTATAGGCTGGTTGCAGCGTTTTGCAGCGTGGCTACAGCCTCCCGGAATACCGTACATAACATTGTATTCGGGCCTGATCATATTCTTTGCCTATTTCTATACTCAGGTTACACTCAATCCGATTGAGATATCGAAAAACATACGTGAGCATGGTGGTTCAATTCCAGGTATTCGCAGTGAAAAAATGGAAGAGTACTTTACGAGAACGCTGAATAGAATTATTCTTCCGGGCGCCCTGTTTTTGGCATTCATAGCGTTGATTCCTGAAATTGTAGCACCGTTGTTTGGGTTTCCACGGGAAGTGGCTTTCCTCATGGGAGGTACGTCACTGCTTATATTGGTTGGTGTAGACCTTGATCTTATGTCCCAGATAGAAGGCCAGCTCCGGATGCACCATCACGAGGGGCTCACGAAGAAGGGGCGAATTCGCTCCAGAAATCTGTAGAAGAGGTACGTACCAGTGAAAGTACGAGTGAGCGTGAAGCGCATGTGCGCTAACTGTAAAATTGTGAGACGCCGGGGTGTGGTGCGTGTTATCTGCACCAATCCCAAGCACAAGCAACGACAACGGTAACTATAAGGACTATTATTTATGGCTCGAATTGCAGGTATTGACTTACCAAACAAACCGGCGGCTATTGCCCTTACCTATATATACGGAATCGGTCGTTCCTCGGCGGAAAAGATCTGCGTCTCGGCGAAAATCGAACCGACGCGACGAATCAATGAACTCAGCAACGAAGAGCTCACAGAGCTGCGGAGCGTCATTGAGAACGAATACAAGGTAGAAGGTCGTTTACGCACAGAGGTCAGCCTTAACATCAAACGACTGATGGATATCGGATGCAACCGCGGGTTGCGTCACAGGAAGGGGCTTCCCGTGCGTGGGCAGCGAACACAGACGAACGCTCGTACCAGAAAAGGGAAGCGACGGACTGTTGCCGGTAAGAAGAAGTAATTACAGGTGAGGAAATAACTTTGGCCAAAACACGAAAGAAAAGAGAAAAGAAATCAGTATCGCAGGGAAACGTCTATATACAGGCGACCTTCAATAATACGATTGTTACGATAACTGATATCGGTGGCAACGCCTTAAGCTGGGCAAGCGCTGGTGGACTCGGGTTTCGCGGTGCGAAGAAGTCTACGCCGTACGCGGCACAGACGACGGCCGAAACCGCCGCTCAGAAGGCAATGGATTATGGATTGCAGGAAGTTCACGTTTTCGTGAAAGGCCCGGGGGTCGGTCGCGAGTCGGCGATTCGTAGCCTCGGCAATCTCGGGTTGCTGGTCAGAAGTATAAAGGATGTAACTCCTATTCCTCATAACGGATGTCGGCCGAGAAAGAGCCGAAGAGTCTAATCGTATTCGCCGGTTGCGAGATGTAAGTACGCCGGCTGACTCAAGAGACGGAGTCTGCGTCGGGTTCAATGCCGGCGGACTTGATTGATTCAAACGCCGGAAGGGAGCACGCATGGCACGAAAGAATCTTTTGAAAGGTTTTAAAAGACCGAAGGGAATTACCTTCGAACATAGTGAGACGAAAGCAGATTACGGGAAGTTTATTGCGTATCCTTTTGAGCGTGGTTATGGAACAACAGTCGGGAATACGCTTCGACGGGTTCTGCTCTCAAGCATACAGGGCTATGCGATCACGGCGATACGGGTAACGTCATACGACAAAGACGGGACAGCTCACGTACTCTCGAGTGAGTACGAGGCGATAGCCCATGCTGTGGAAGATACGCCGGACTTTATTGCGAATCTCAAGCAGGTCAGGATCGCTCTTGATAACGATCAGGAACAGAAGACAATTCTTGTTGAGTTGGACGGTGGACAGACCCTGACCGGTGCCGGGCTCGAAGTAGAGACCGGAATTACGGTTCTCACTCCGGACCAGCACATTCTGACGTTGATGGACGAGGGTAAGGTAGAAATCGAGCTCCAGATCGACCTCGGACGCGGGTATGTCCCCAGTGAAGTAAACGAAAAATACGTCGAGATTCAGGGTACGATTCCGATAGATGCCATTTTCAGCCCGATCCGTCGTGTAATGTATAAGGTAGAGAGTGCTCGGGTCGGTCAACGGACCGATTACGATAAACTGGTCTTCGAACTCTGGACCGACGGTACTATCAAGCCCGAGGACGCGATTGCGGAAGCCGCAAAGATGGCTAAAGACCACTTTTCGATTTTCATTAATTTCGATGAAGATGAAATCGATCGGGACGAAGAAGTCGACGAGGATGAGGAACGGCTACGGAAGCTTCTTGATACCCCGGTAGAGGAACTTGAGCTCTCGGTCCGATCGAGCAACTGTCTGAAAAATGCGAATATTCGAAGCATCGGTGATTTGACTGCACGGACGGAAGACGACATAGCAAAGACAAGAAATTTTGGAAAGAAATCTCTCCTGGAAATCAAGGAGAAGCTCAAAGAATGGAATCTCAGCCTCGGTATGACTGATTATTCAGAGATTAAGAGGTCACTCCGTGAAGCGTCGCTGAGTTCGGATTCTTCGGATACAGGCGAAGAGGCAGAAGATGAGACATAAAGTCGGTTATAATCCACTTGGACGGACGTCATCGCACCGGAAAGCGATGCATCGAAACATGGTGACGTCACTGGTAATACACGAACGTATTCGGACGACTCTTGCGAAGGCGAAAGCCGTTCGCCGCACCGCGGAAAAGATGGTTACACGCGCGGGAGTTGACTCGGTACACAACCGTCGGATGATCGGTCGGTACATAAAAGACAAGGCGGCACTTGCAAAACTGTTTACCGAAGTCGGGCCGCGTTTCAAAGAGAGGCCGGGCGGCTATACCCGCATCCTCCGACTTGGACAGCGGAAGAGCGACGGGACTGAGATGGTGATTCTTGAGTTCGTCGCGGATGAGGCTGCCAAGACTCCCAAAGCGAAGAAGACAAAGGCGAAATCCCCGGAAAAGAAGAGCGATTCCAAGCCGGTCGCGAAAGACGAACCGACTGTCGCATCCGAAACAGCAACGGAACCGGAAGCGTCTGACGCTGCGGACCTGACTGCGTCGGAGACGAGCGAAGCAGTCACCGATGCGACTGACGAGGCCGATTCTTCGTCTGAAAAATGAGTCTGACTAAATAGATCTGACGGATAACGAGTAGAAAAAGGCTGTCTCAATGAGACGGCCTTTTTTGTCTCTGTCTCTGGAATGGACCCTACACAGCCGCAGGGACGTGCCGATACTATAACGGGAGAAGGGATGCGTGATGCGGAGCAGGTGATTTTGCGCTTTATGCTTCCGACAAGGCAATGAATGTGGTAGCGTTAAGTCGTGCTGCGACTACTATTAGCTGATTCCTCAGTAAATTGATATGAGACCTGTATTAAAGTTCAGTCTGAGTCTGCTTATTGCAGTGATTTTATTCAGCGTCTTTGCATTTCTCGCTTTTTCGGGTCTCTTTGAGATTCTGGAAACAACCTTTTACAGTCCACGGGTTCTCGCACAATACACATACACTCTTGAAGAAACGGCTCGAAATATCGAAAGTTTCCAACGGGAGCAATTGACCCGCCTCGAAGCTATCGTTTCGAACGAAAGCATGCGCACGGTCTATCGGGCAAACCAGAGTCAGGCCGACATACAAGCCCGTGAAGGACTAGTCTCCCGACTCCGGGCCGAGCAGTCAGGATTTGAGTATCTTCTCTTCCTTGATAACGAAGGAACGCGGCTGCATTTTAGTTCCCGGTCGGATGACTTTACGGGCACGGGTGCGCAACGGACGTATAGACCGCTCGAAGAGCTCGACGAACAGGAAACATTAATCGATCTTGTTCTCGACGGAGATTCGACTTCGGAGTACGTCCTCCTGCCGGATAAAAATCTGTTTGTATACCGGATTCCGGCTTTTGGTACGGAAGGCATACAACGCGGGTTTGGCCTGTTTTTTTACAATCCCCGGAGTCTTTCGACACGACTAATTAGCGCAGGCATGATGCGCACGGGAACCTCAGTTCAGATACTGAGAGACGATCTTCTCCTGGTCGGTGTTCCCGCCGGCGACGCGGAACGTATCGTTCCTCAATTAGACGAGATCATCGATAGCGAGACAGACCGCGTGCTCCGGTTGAGAACAACCGACGATGTTGACGTTCTGGCGCCTTCAGTCCGGGTCGGAGATATGCGATTTGTGACGTTAGCATCCGCTCAGGAGTTCGAAATTGGCTTTCCGCTACAGGTGATTATCCTGTCCGGAGTCTTTTTGACCGTGTTTCTCGTCGTGTTTCTGATTCTGAATTTAAAACAGGATTCGACAGTAGTCCTTTCGGAGCGAATCAAGCGTCTGCAAATTTCGTTATTAAAGGAATATGTTGAGAACCGAGACGAGATAAACTTCGAGCGATGGGAGTCTGACCTTCGGGCGCGGAAACCGGAGGTGGTCAAACGGATACGAAAAGGTGTTGGCCGCGTACGCAAGGCCGAGAAGGAAGAGTTTGACCGCCTTGCCGACAAAGGCTGGGACGAAATCGTGGATCTTCTTTCGAGACGTGCTGCGTCGCACACGGAAGGTACGCTCGATATTGCCCGTATCGAAAGAATGATGGAACGCGTTCTACAAAATCTCCCTCCCGGGACGGTTGGAGTCGCTCCCGCGCAGGGAACGAACATGTCACATCCCCCGGCTTTGCCGGGAGTGGATACGGCCGATTCCGGATCTGAAACTACCGAACAAGACGCGGAACCGTCCGAAACCGAACAACCTGGTGAACTTGAGAGTGTCGGTGAGCTCGAAGAAATGGAAGAGCTTGACGAGCTCGACGATGTCGAGGATCTGTCTGAGGCGGAGGAAGCTGAAGAGCTCAGCGAAATCGAAGAGGCCGAGGATATTGATGAAGCTGAGTACCTCGGTGACGCCGACGAGCCGGAAGACCTGGTGGAGCTCGATGCAGATGACGGCCTCGAAGATGCGGGGGAGGCCACAGAACTCGAGGAGGCCGAAGCGCTTGAAGACGCTGAAGAGATAGAAGAGGTCGAGGAACTCGCGGAGCTGGAAGCCGAGGAAGCGCCGGAAGAGGTAACGGAGCTCGGGGCAGATGACGGCCTCGAAGAGATCGCGGAGGCCACAGAACTCGAGGAGGCCGAAGAACTCGAAGAGCTGACGGAGCTTGATGCTGCAGACGATCTGGTCGAACTGGACGAAGTGAGTAATGACGACGTTGACGAGTTGATTCCTGTGGCCGAGAGCCCTGTCGCACAGCCGCTCTTTTTCTCAGGACAGACCACGACCGCGTCGTCGCCAGTATGGGAGTTCACACAGACATCGCTCGAACAGGAAATCGAGGCAATTACAAATGCCGAGTTACGGGATCTTGATCCGGGGGCTGTCGAAAGCGAAGGTGGTCGCACACGTCTGACAGAGCTGCGCGACTGCGAGATCATTGATCACAACGCTTTTATGGGCCTGCTTGGAGCATCCTCCGTTATTGAAGAAGCCGAAGGTGTCTTCCGCATCGATACTTCTGTCTTTGAACGAACATCCTCAACGGTACGGGGCACTTCCGAAAGAACCGAGACGAAACAGCCTCAGGCTCGTGAAGAGCTCTGGAACGACGATGACCTCATCCTTCTCGGACCGAGTACGATAACCCCCGCAAGACGAGCGTCCTCCCCCGGCGAGTTACGACTGGCAGAGGGAGTCGAGGGACGAACTGAACCGACCGTCGCGCCTGAAAGGACGTCAACGGTGTCTACGCAGGAGCAGAATGCAATCATACGAGCGTGTTTGTTTGGCCTTGACTACGATCGATACCTCGAAGGTTTTCGGCCTGATGATGGTGGTGTTATGCGTTCTCTGGTCTATTTCACGCGATCAGCCAATGCGAGATCTGCACTGCTTGCAGTTTTGAGCGATGAGAGTTTCGATGTTTCGTATCAGCTCGGCGTTGATGAGTCGTGTGACGGTCTCATGTCGATTGCGTCGCAGAGTGAACTCGGTGAGGAAGTGCTTCGCACCGGCTCCGCACTATACGCCGACGTCGCGTTGAGCGATATTCCCGGTTTTCAGTTCCGATGCGATTCGGAACACCTGGGATCATTCCGCCCTGTTGTCTTTCTGCCGGTCGGGTTCAGGGGAACCGCCGCTTACCTGATCATGTCGATGTATCCTGATAGTGGATCCATCGAGGATATCATCTCTCGTCTTCGGACGAATGCCCATCATCCGCAGGATCGATAGCTACATCCGATAAAGCGCGTTTCAATCCGTCGCTCAGAAGCTCGCGCTCACGTATCGACACATCTTTCTGTTCTCCGTGAGCGGAGAGTTCACCCATCAAGGACTCGAGGCTGGAAAAGCTGTCAGGGATTGCGAAATACCGATCATCAACCTCGGAGTAGCCATAGAGGTATGTTGTGCCGTCCGGATACTGCGCGCGACCAAAAAAACGCAGGTTGTCCCAGGGGATCTGAACGGTATCTCCGGCAGGTGTGCGGACGGTTACGTGGTCTTCGAGGGTTTCGACATAACTCGACTGGTGTGCTTTCAACATTCGACGATATCTGAAACCGCCGTAGAGACCTACGAGAGAGAGGAAGATTGCCGGACCGACTGATCCGCGTAGAACAGCGAACAGAACCGCCGTTGCCAGAACCAGCGCAACGACTGATAGCAACATCATCATTCTTCTGAACCTTTGATCAAATCGAACGTTGTACCGATACACCATAGTGAGTCCGCCTGTTTACGCTTCTCCGGATAATGCCGTAGGATACGGTCCCAACAGGGTGAGGTCAACCGACCGGACACGAACACGACAATGGTCAGAATAATAAGCGAGATTTGATGTGAGTGACGACGTTCTGAATATCTTTACTGATGGTGGTTGCCACGGTAACCCGGGGCCCGGTGGATGGGCGTATGTCATTGTCGAAAACGACAGGACGTTCGAGCAATACGGGCATGCTTCCAATACGACGAATAACCGCATGGAGCTGCTGGCGGTCATAAATGCCCTTCTGGCTGCAAAAGAACGCATTAACGACGGAGGGGCTGCCGCCGTGCATACCGATTCGCAGTATGTACGGAATGGAATTACGCAGTGGATACACAACTGGATACGTAATGGCTGGAAAACGGCAGCAAAGAAACCCGTAAAGAATCAGGATCTCTGGCAGGAATTATATCGTGTTGAACAGGAAATGACCGTAGAGTGGCATTGGCTCAAGGGGCACGCTGGCCATACCTGGAATGAGCGCTGTGACGCTCTGGTACAACAGGCAATTTCGGAGCTCGATCTGTAGAGGACGCCGGCTTCGCCCAATCGAATGTGTCTTTGTGTGCGTATATGTGTTGAGGAGGGTTTATGAGACTCTTTGCATACGCGCACGAGGGATTTTCCGGGTCCCTTGTGACGATCGAGATTGATCTTCGGGCGGGTATTCCGGGTACAGACATCGTGGGTCTGCCGGGTGCCGCTATCCGGGAAGCTCGAGAACGGGTCCGCGCATCGATACGAAACGCTGGCTATCTGTATCCGAGGGAGCGAGTTCTGGTAAATCTGGGACCTGCCGACGTTCCGAAAACCGGATCCTCGTTTGATCTCGGGATCGCTTTCAGTATTCTGCTGAGTTCAGGACAGCTATCGAAACACCGTGATGCACCGGACACGGTTCTCGTCCTGGGAGAACTGGGTCTCGACGGTCTCGTCCGTCCGGTTCGCGGTGTCATTGCCGCAGTACTCGACGCGAAAGATGCCGGTATCAGCGAAGTAGTAGTCGCCGCCCGCAACGCGCCGGAGGCATCGGCCGTATCAGGGGTACGGGTGTTTCCCGTAGAGCACCTGTGCGACCTGGAACGTGCCTGTATGCGATCCCACTATTCGCGTGCAGAAGATGCGGACAGCGACAGCGACCGTGATCTGCACAGCCAGCACACGTATCCGTTCAGAGACGTGATCGGACAGCAAAGGGCGAAACGGGCTGCGTTCATCGCGGCGGTCGGTGGGCACCACCTGCTGCTCGCCGGTCCTCCGGGAAGCGGCAAAACGATGATTGCTCGTCGACTTCCCGCCCTCATGCCGGAATTAGACGATGAAACGGCCTCTGAAGTGACCAGAATCTACTCGCTTTCCGGACGTCTCGCGGACTACGAAGGCCTGATGCGACGCGCTCCGTTTCGGTCACCGCATCATACTGCGGGTCCTGCCGGCATCATCGGTGGTGGCCGAAGCGTCTCTCCGGGGGATATCTCTCTTGCCCACGGTGGTATCCTCTTTCTCGACGAAGCTCCGGAGTTTCGCCCGGGTATCCTCCAGGCACTTCGCGAGCCACTTGAAGACAGGCTTATAAGAATCGCTCGGGCAGGGCGACAGTACGTGTTTCCTGCAAAAATTCAGCTCGTCCTTGCGGCCAATCTCTGTCCCTGTGGTGCGCTTGGTAAGGGTTCGGGTTACTGCACATGCAGCATTCAGGAGATCTCGAGGTACTGGAAGCGGATTGGAGGCGCGCTGCTCGACCGAATCGACCTGCGGGTACCCCTCGCATCGAGTGAATGGCAGGGGGAGGACAGTTTCGAGCACACCGCATCAGATCACGAAGAGTACACAGCTCACGGTGTTCAGCTTGCTCAACAACGGCTCGCGAGTATCAGGTCGGAGTTCGCGATGAACTCTGAATCGGATACCGACTCGTGGATGACGCGCATGAGCAGGACTGTGTCACGCGATGCACAGCAGTGTCTGATGGATGCACGGGCGCACATGCACCTGTCTCATCGTGCGTGTTCATCTATCCTTCGCGTTGCGTTAACGATAGCCGCGATTGAGGATGCCGAGAGCGTAGAATCGGAACACCTGCTCGAGGCCGTGCAGCACAGGAGAATGGGGGAGGCGGAGAGCATCTGGCAGGACTGGGTACGCTGCGTCGAGTCCGTGTAGAAGTCGCGTGCACCGCACGTTATAATACTCTCTCGAAGGAGCACGACCCGGTCATCATGAAGCTGTACACCACGAGGCATCTTGTCATAACAGGAGCCGTTGCCTTTATTCTCGGTACTCTCATCACACTCATTGTGTGGTCCTGTGACCGCCATAGCGAGGTCCCTGCGCCGCCGGTTTCTTTCGTCAGTTACGAAGATGTTCTGCTGTCGGTGTACGATGTCGCCTCACCGGCAGTTGTTCGTGTCTTTACCGAAGCTCACAATGAGGTTCCGGAAAACTCCTCCGGACAGACACGTCAGACTGTTGCGCCGGGAGCATCGGGTATACTGCTCGACCGGGAAGGACATGTCGTCACGGGTCTTCACGTCGTGGACGGGTCACGAGGAATCAGGGTTTCGGATACCGCGGGGCGAACGTTCGACGCAGAGATCGTAGCCGTTCGCGAAAGCTCCGATCTTGCCATCCTGCGCGTTTCGCTCCCCGCCGACCACGCCTTGCGCCCGGTACAGCTCGCCGACAGTCAGACGCTACGCATTGGGCAGCTTGCTTTCGTCATTGGTAACCCTTTCGCGCTCGGAAGGAGTCTTACCAGTGGTGTTGTTTCGGCTCTGAACCGGACCATCCACATCGACGAGCAGGTAGTGTTTCGCAACATGATTCAAACAGATGCCGCAGTAAATCCGGGAGCGAGCGGTGGCGGACTGTTCGACTCCTCGGGACGTCTGATAGGCATCGTCTCGGTGCTCTATTCGACGCAGGGTGGCTCCATGGGCATCGCGTTCGCCGTTCCCTCGAACGACGTGCGCGATCTCCTCGATACGGTCCCGGGAGATGGAAACCGAAGATGAAGTTTCGCGTCGTATCACAGTATGAACCTGCCGGGGACCAGATTCAGGCCATTGCGAAGCTGACACAGGGGGTGAACGACGAGCTACGGTTCCAGACACTGAAAGGTGTGACCGGAAGCGGCAAGACCTACACGATGGCAAAGATCATCGAGCAGACACAACGCCCTACGCTGGTGATATCTCATAATAAAACGCTCGCCGCCCAGCTTTATCGGGAGTTCAAACAGTTCTTCCCCGATAATGCGGTCGAGTATTTCGTCTCCTACTACGATTATTATCAACCCGAAGCCTACGTTGCGTCCCGCGACCTCTACATCGAGAAAGACGCGTCGATAAACGAGGAGATCGATCGTATGCGCCTCGCTGCAACGACAAGTCTGCTCGAGCGGCGTGACGTTATCGTCGTCGCGACGGTGTCGTGTATCTATGGGCTCGGCAGCCCCCGTCAGTATCGCGACATGAGGGTCAGGGTGGATGTGGGTTCGGATGCCGACCTTCATGGGATAGGCCGGAAGCTCATCACCCTGCAGTACGACCGAAATGATGCCGTATTGGGCCGTGGTGCGTTTCGCATTCGTGGTGACGTCATGGAAGTTTATCCCGCTTATCTTGAGGATCGGGCCTATCGCATCGAGTGCTCCTGGGATGAGATCGAGCGTATCCGTGTCTTCAATCCGGTCTCCGGCGAAGTGATCGAAGAACCGGAGTCGTTGATGATCTACCCGGCGAAGCATTTCGTGCTCGCGGAGGGAGAGATCAAGCCTGCAGTAGAACGCATCAGAAACGAGCTGGAAGTCCGTCACGAGCAGCTCCTCGCCAACAATAAACTCGTCGAAGCACAGAGACTGAAAAGCCGATGTGAGTACGACATAGAGATGATGGATGAGATGGGATACTGCAGCGGAATCGAAAACTACTCACGGCACCTCAGCGGCCGTGAGGAGGGTGAACGCCCCGCTGTTCTCCTTGACTACTTTCCGGACGATTATCTGACCTTTATCGATGAGAGTCATGTGTCGGTGCCTCAGATACGTGGGATGTACGCGGGTGACCGGGCCCGCAAGGAGTCGCTGGTGGATTTCGGATTCCGTCTCCCGAGTGCTCTGGATAACAGACCGTTGTACTGGGCTGAGTTCGAGAGCCTCCTGAATCGGACCATCTTTGTCAGCGCAACCCCGAAGGCTGAAGAGCTGGAAAAGAGTTCGCAGATGGTCGAACAGATCATCCGTCCGACGGGTCTCGTTGATCCGGTAATCGAGGTTCGTCCGAGCGAAGGGCAGATTGAAGACCTTTTCAGTGAGATCACGGAACGAATCGAGATGGGTGAGAGAACCCTTGTTACCACGCTCACCAAGAAGATGTCGGAAGATCTCACCGACTATCTTACAAATCTCGGTCTCCGTGTTCGGTATCTCCATTCCGAGATCGAGACGATTGAGCGGGTGGAAATACTCACACAGTTACGACAGGGCACGTTTGACGTGCTCATCGGCATCAACCTGCTCCGCGAAGGCCTCGATCTGCCTGAGGTTTCGCTTATTGGCATCCTCGATGCTGATAAGGTCGGTTTTCTCCGTTCAGCCACGAGTCTCATACAGACCATAGGACGAGCTGCCCGAAATGTGAACGGCAAAGTAATCATGTACGCGGATCGCTGGAGCGATGCGATGCGTGAGGCGATCGATGAGACCGAGCGTCGACGCAACATTCAGCTTGCCTACAATACCACTCACGGAATTACGCCGAAGACCGTCACCAAAGCCATACAGGACATACTCGTACGCGAGCACCGTGAAAAGGCGGACGACGAGCGTAAGAATATCGAGGTGTTGAAATCGGGTTATAACATTGTGATACCAAAGCAGCGGTCCGCACTGATCCGGGTCCTCGAGCGTGAGATGCTCGAACACGCGAAAAACCTCGAGTTCGAGCAGGCGGCCGTCATTCGCGACGAGATTGAGCAGCTGAAGGCTATGTCGTAGTTTGCGTTTTTCCCCGGCTTCACGGTATCGTAGTATTCCTCTATGACGTCACCACTCTACCGAATCATCATTACGATCGGCATTCTCGTTACCAGTCTGCTCGCGTGTTCGTCGGATCGGGAGTTATCGTTACCGGAAATACGAGCCCTCTCGAATCGTGCGGAATGGGCGGTTGCTCAGGACAGTTATGTCCGGGTTCACCGCCAGGCAGATCTTACATCCCCCGTCATTGGCCACTTTCGTCGCGGTGACGTGGTCGCAGTCATACGCGAGAGCGCGTTTACCGATGAGATCGATGGCCGGTATCGTCGCTGGTATCAGGTTACAAACGATCTGTTTGACGGATGGGTTTTCGGTACCGGTATAGTCCTGTATGACTCGCGTGAACAGGCCAGTAACGCGTCAGGAGCGATGCAAAGGTGAACATCAACTGGAACATGGTATTTCTCTACGCCATCCCTCCGGCGCTCGGTGCCGTAATCGGTTATGTCACGAATGCAATTGCGATACGTATGCTGTTCCGTCCGCTGACCGAAAAACGCATTTTTGGTATACGCGTGCCGTTGACCCCGGGAATCATTCCGAAGCAACGGGAGCAACTCGCTCACAGTATCGGCCGTATGGTCAGCACCCGGCTTCTGACCGAAGACTCCTTACGAAAACACGTCGTTTCTGAATCGTTTCGCGAGGGGCTCACGGGTCGTATATCAGTCTGGACCTCCCAGCTTGTTGCAGTTGTGGACAGCGATCTGGTGACAGACGCCGCGGGAGCCGATCCGGTCGTTGCCGACACCCCGGATACTGATACGGCGGAACAGGAGCAGACCCCGGATTCGGAGTCTGATGTGGCCGACGATGTGGCCGACGATGTGGCCGACGATACGGTGATCGACCTCCCTGCGTCCGATGCGCTCGTAGATTTTGTCGCCACGGTGCTACAGCGATTTCTTGAAAGCGAAAAACTCGATGCTGTGGTGAGCGAGTTCAGTCGCAGCAGCATGAATGCACTTGGGTCGGTTCATGTCGAGGAGGTACTGCAGGATCCTGAGAGTGCAGCCGACATGGTCGGGGAGCTTCTGACCGTTGTCGTTGAGGGGCCCGTTGCTCAACGGATCACTGAGTTTTCCGACGCCTGGCTTTCCGGGCAGATCGACGCGAATGTACCTATGAGTCGCTATCTGACGGAGGACTTCA
>RECN01000036.1 GCA_007694005.1 Spirochaetaceae bacterium | reverse complement strand
CACAGGACATCGCACGCGCATCGACCGGGGGGCCTGCGCTGACCATCATGCACGGCTTTTCGAAGTCCATGATGAGTATCGTCCCACCGGTCATTATCGTGTCGCTGGCTTCGATTATCGCCTACGCGACAAGCGGTCTGTTCGGAATCGGCATGGCGGCGCTTGGACTGCTGGTGAACCTTGGCGTCACGCTGTCGATGGACTGCTACGGTCCTATTTCTGACAATGCCGCGGGCATTGCCGAAATGGCGGGTCTTGATCATAAAGTCCGTGAACGCTGTGAAGCGCTCGATGCGGTCGGAAATACGACCGCAGCCCTGGGTAAGGGCTTTTCCATTGGCTCGGCAGCGCTTGCAGCACTCGCGTGGATCGCGACCTACTTCGAGACCGCCAATATCGAGGTTGCCAATCTCATCAGCATTGACGTGCTCGTCGGTACGCTCATCGGTGGGATGCTTCCGTTCCTGTTCAGCGCGCTCGCCATCGGTGGTGTCGGACGTGGAGCCGGTGACGTCGTCGAAGAGGTGCGACGGCAGTTTCGAGAAATACCCGGCATCATGGACCGCACGGCCAGACCCGATTACGAACGTTGTGTCGACATTGCGACAAAGCGGGCGCTCCGCGAGATGGTCGTTCCTGGCCTGCTCGTGATTCTCGTGCCGCTGGCGCTCGGCTTTACCCTCGGCCCCCGTTCGGTCGCAGGGCTGCTCGTCGGATCGCTCATTACCGGGTTCATGCTCGCAACCATGATGTCCAATGCCGGTGGCGCCTGGGACAATGCAAAGAAGTTTGTTGAGTCCGGGGAAGTCGGGGGCAAGAACAGCGAAGCGCACAAAGCGACGATCGTCGGTGACACCGTCGGCGACCCCTTCAAGGATACCGCCGGGCCTTCGCTGAACATCCTTGTGAAGCTTGTCGGGAAAGTAGCCGTTATTTTTGCCGCCGGATTCACGGCGCTTCTGGTGCTGTAGGATGTATTTCGTCGACTGATACCCGCGCCCCGTAGCGAAGCAGCAGGCGTTCGATGGGTGTGAGCAGCGACATCTGGTCACGGATCTGTACCGCCATTTCGGGATAGTCGGTAATGATGCCGTGCACGCCGCGGTCGATCAGATCAATGACGGCAGCCGGGCTGTTGATGGTCCACGCGTGGACATCGATCCCGGCTGCAGCTGCGTCGCGGAGCAGAGCCGGGGTAATGCGGCCTCCGGCGACGGCGACGAAGTCGACCGGTAGCCGGGTCATGTTCCCGATTGTCGCAGCGGTTACGTAACCGCGGGGGATATCGGGGGCGAGCTCCGCTGCCTGCTGCACGGCGCGGAGGCTCAGGCTCATGACTATGACCTGGTCTTCGCTTCCGTGGGCCCGAATTTCTTCAAGCGCCTGCGGGACGAGATCCGGGTCAAAACCGTAGTACTTGAACTCGACCATGAGACGGATCCTACCATCTGCGCGTTCCAGGAAATCCTGGAAGGTCGCGATTCTGCGTTCAGATTCCGGGCTGCCATCGTCGGGAAGCTGAACCACATCAGCAAGCTCGGAAAACGGGGTGCGGGCGACACGCCGCGGATCACCCGCGACCCGCATGAGGTCCTCATCGTGAACGATGACGATGGTTCCGTCGGAGGTGCGCAGCAGATCGATTTCGCTGTAGTCGGCACGCTCACGGATCGCCGCTTCAAGCGCGGCGAGCGTGTTTTCGGGTGCCGGTGGGGGACCCGCGCGATGCGCCGATACGACTACGTCGGCAGGGTCGGGAAGCGATGCAACAAGACGACCACTCGTAGCGACAGAGATCACCAGAAGCACCAGTATCGCCGGTAGCAGGCGCCGCGGGCTGGTCCACGTGCGCAGGGTGCGTATGCTTCCGCTCGTAAAAGCCCGTATGCCCTGGCGAACGGAGGCAGACGAAGTTGCCCCAGTATGACCGCTATGGTGGAGCCAGATCTGTGTTGTCAGGGTAACCAGGAGACTGAAGCCAAAGAAGTTGAGGGCAAAGTCGGTCAGGAAGGAGATCGTACCACCGGCCCCGGCTGCGATCGCGAGGACGCGCAGGTCCGCTGTCCGCGCCGCGATTCCTGCAAGAATGCGCCCGGAGAGCAGATTAATAAGTCCAAAAGCCGCGAGCCGAAGCACGATCCAGAGCAGACCGCAGACCGCGATTGAAGCGATTGTTCCGGCAGCCTTTCGGGGACGCGTAATCTTCCACGACCTGCGGACTGCTTCCCGGGTGGTGTCCACTGCTTCATCACGGTCTACCAGAATCGGGATTGCAAACAGAAGCCGGTAAAGAAAGTACAGTCCTGTCATGCAGCCGATCGCGATAATGCCTGTTCCGAGTACGAGGGTCTGTACCCACTCGGTCGGCTGAGCCGTCAGATAATAGTTGATGTCGAATTCACTGATCAGCCCGACATACACGGCCCACAGAGCACCGAGAAACGGAAGCGCAAGGAGCATGGCTGCCACGACCAGCATGACGCAGAGGACGGCGATCTGCCGGGAGTAACCGAATACCAGGAGTGCTGTGCGGAACACCGACGGGCGGTGGTCACCGGTTGCATCGAGCACGATGCGCGAGGTTCCTGCGAATCGGATCACGTAGGTAATGATTGTCAGGCTTCCTGCGAGCACCAGGTAGGCTATCCCGCGAGGCGAGGCCATAAAGTCAATGAGCTCGAGGTTTCCAATGACGAGCTCGCCACCGCGGAACAGGCCGAGGCCGAGAATAATCGAGGATAGCGGTGCGATGACAATTACTGCGATTACAATAGTAATAAAGTTCCAGTACAGAAGCGGACGCTGCAGGCGTACAACGGTCTTCCACGCACCGGAAACAAGGGAAAGAAACTGCTGCATACTCCCTGTAGTCTGTCAGACGATCCTGATACACGCAACGCGTTTCTAAAGCGTTTTGAGCCGCGCCGCTTTCGCTGCTCCGATCAGACCCGCGTCGGCACCGAGTTGCGCGATGTCTATCTGCACGTGATCGTGGACGTGTCGCATAACGAGCGTCCCGAACTGCCGGATAATCTCCGGGATTATGAGATCTGCAGAACCCATGACACCTCCGCCAAACAGTACCCGGTCGGGGGCAATTGTGCTTGCAAGTATCGAGGCTACGCGAGCGAGTACACCGCAGAAGTCCTCATGCATGGCGCGGGCGAAGGGGTCTCCGTTCCTGACGGCGCGGTAGAGGCTTTCGAGGATCAGGTGTTCCTCCGTCCCGGGTCCGCCCGTTCTAAGAAGCGCAGCGAACGCGCTCTCGCTGTCGGGCCAGGAAGCCGCCTGCTCGAAGGCGAGCTCCCGCACCGCGCGTGCGCTTGCGTAGGCTTCCGTGCATCCGGCGTTTCCGCAGGGGCAGGGCCGTCCTCCGGGCTCGATGACGAGGTGTCCGAGCTCCCCGCCGGCGCCCGCGCGTCCCGCGTGCGGCCTTCCGTCTATCACGAGGCCGACACCAATCCCGGTACCGACCGTCACGAGGGCGAGGGTTCTGCTGTCCGCCGAAACTGAAAGCTCGGCGAGGGCTGCGGCATTCGCGTCGTTCAACGCGGTTACCGGGAGCCCGATGCGATCAGAGACAGTCTCGGCGAGGTTAAACTCGCACCAGCCGGGAATGTTCACCGCTTCGCCGTAGAGATAGCCGTCCGATCCAATCATGCCGGGGCTTCCCAGACCAAGCGCTGCGACATCCTCCCCGCAGGAAACGGCGAGCTCGGAGCGAAGCTTCTGCATCGAGGCGGCGATTGCCTCGATAACGTCGCCTCGACCGGTCTTGGGGGTCGGTACACGACTGTGGTGGAGGAGCCTTCCCTCAGCGGTAAGGGCAGCACACTTCACGGTTGTGCCTCCGAGGTCGATCGCAGCCGTCAGTTCACTCATTATGCAGCTCCCAGGATCTTCGTTACTGCGTCCCAGCCTATGGAACGCGCCGAGTCTTCCGCGGTAAAACCGGGGACGTCGAACAGGTGCTCGTGAAACATGCCGGCGGCACCTGCGGTAACTTCGTCTGACTCCAGACTGCCGGGGGCAAACAGCCGCATTATACCCGCCGCCGCCGGGATGCCACGCGCAACCTCTATGAGCTGTGCGTAGTGTTCGCGAAGGAATCCGCCGAACACAAGCGCCTCAGGGTCAAGGACCGATGCAGCAGGCACGAGGCCGCGTACGATTTCCGCGAACACTGCATCCGTGACCGCGCGATCCGACCCGATCCGCGCCAGGTCGGAATACGGGAGCGAGAACTGCGATCGCTCATCACCCTGCCAGTCCGGACTGTAGAACTCCCCGCTGGTGTGATGAACCCCGGAGATCACCGACCCGTTGGAGACTATGCCCATGCCTACCCCGAAGTGCGATGCCTGTTTCTGCGCGGTGACAAACATGAGACTCGCTGTCTCTGTGTTTCGATAATGCAGCTCGCCCCATGCTCCACACCGGGCGTCGTTGTCGAAGACAACCGGTATCTGCAGCGCCTCATTGACCTGAATATACCTCGGCAGCTTCACGCTACGGATCTCGAGTTCCCGGGAATAGAGAACCGCCGGAGTCGTGGAATCGACCGAGCCCGGAATCGCACATCCAATACCGATGACCGGCATCCCCGACCCTGCAGACTGATAGATCTCCGCGAGCAGTGCGGCGAACTCCGCCTTACCGGCGCCGCGTACGCTATGTCTGCCCTCGAGGCGCGCGTGTATCGTACCCGCGTTGTCCCGTACGACTGCGCGGTATCCACCTGCGTGAAGCGCTATCCCGAGAACACGGAGTCGCTCGTCGCGTATGCGAAGCCCGACGGTGGGCCTCCCGCGCCCGGTGCCCCCGCTCACGGTTCCGGTCTCGTCGAGCAGTCCCTGCTCAAGAAGTTCGGCGGTAATCAAAGTGATGGTCGATCGGTCGAGTCCGAGCATAGAAGCAAGGTCGCGCCTCGAGACGCCGGGATTCCGGCGAAGCGCGTCCAGGACGTGCGAGCGATTGGACGCCCGCTGATAGGGCTTGTTCCCTCCGGCAGGCATGGCCTAACGGTCCTCGGTGGCTCGACGCAGTTCGCGCGAATGCGCGTAGAACTCGTCCAGGCTCATGTCGCGCAGGAAGACGAAGCCGCGTGTCGCGCGCATGAGCGGACTCGGATGTTCGTAGAAGAATTCGCGGCCGAGGACGGTAGACAGCTTCTCGTACTGTTCGACCTGTATCTTCTGTGCGAGTTCCGGAAAGGGTCCGTCGTGTTCGTAACTCGGAAAGCTCGCGTCCTTCTGCGTCAGGTAGGTCGACATGAAGGCGTGATGCTGCAGGGTCAGCATGTTGAGCGAAACCGGGACAAACACGTCGGCTTCCGACGGATGAAACCGGTACCAGATGTTGCGGTATCCGTATACGCGCAGATCCGTTCGGCCGCTCTCTTTCTGGTAGAGCCTGAGACCCGCTGAGACCGCCTGCATGACCTTATAGTGTGTATCCGGGCCGCTCGCCTCAGGATCGAAGGCAACGGTGACGACATCCGGGTTGACCCGCGAGAGCAGCTCTTTCACCGGCAACGCGTCGCGCTCTATGGTTGGCTCCTCGGTAAAGGTCTCGCCCTTGTAGAATCCGAGCCGCAGGTGCTCGACCGCGGACTGGTTCCATCCGAAGAAGCCCCAGAGGCAGGCCGACTCCCATTCCCGGCACATGCCCTTGAGGCTCTGTATGTGGGGAAGGTCCTTCTTGCCGGGGTACTGTGTTTCGAAGTAGTTGATGAGCTCATCGACTCGCTGCTGTATCTCGTGGACATCGAGCTCCTCGAAGACCTCGGTCAGGTCCCGGAAGAAGCGGCGAAGCGTCCCTTCGTCCTGTATGTCGGCTGACTCGGCGGCGAGGCCGTCGAGGTAGGTCCAGACATCGTGGTCACGGAAGCGGCGGTCCGAGAAGTAGCCGGAGTCGACCATGTCTCGAATGCGTTGCTCCTCCTGCCGCAGAAATATTCTCAGTTTTCTGGATAGGTCCAGCATGTACCCGTTTGTAACGGCATTGAAACCGCTTGTGAGCGTCACAAAATGGTGGCGGTTCGAGTGGTCGCGAATGTTCCGTACGACGTTCGGCAGATAGCCGAGCATGATATCGTCGTGGTGCGGTTCGGTGTGCAGAAACGAGGTGTTGCTTCTGCCTGCCATGCCGGCTTCGATTTTCCGTTTCAGACTGTCCGCGACCGTGGTGTTCAATTTCCCGACTGCGTTCTTTTCCGCCTTGAGGACAAGCGCACCGCGTGCGTCGTTCCGGTAGTCGTCTTCGGTCAGATCGACTATTCGTTTTCCGAGCCCGAAGGCCAGGTCGACGACCACTCGCTCGATTTCGCGGACATCGAGTTTTTCCGCCTCCGAGAGCTTGAGAATATCCCGCCGGTCGAGCAGCTTTGCGGCTCCCTCGGTCAGATACATGCGGGCCCCCGATAGTCGCCGCAGGGCAGAGGCCGGTACGTTGACGTGAGTCTCGCCGCAGACCGCGTCCCGGACGATCTTCGCCTTGCTTTCACCGGCGACCATAATGACCGCGGTGGCGTTCGGGTTCCAGGTGATCGTTTCAAGCCCTATGGTAATAACCAGACGGTTTCGTGCGACTTCGATGCCGCCGAGATCACCGGCAGCTGCTGCCTGCGTCTCGTAGTTCACCGGTGTCAGCCGGGTGGGGGAGAAATGGCTCTCGCCCC
>RECN01000147.1 GCA_007694005.1 Spirochaetaceae bacterium | reverse complement strand
TTCGAATGGAATTTCCCCTTGTCGGCGATGCTGCGAGGGCATTCTCGGAGCCCCTCGGTTACCTGGCCAACCCTCGAAGAGCCGATAGACATCTCTATCTCAAGTAACGAGTTCAGAAACAGGGTCGAACTGCCCGATACCCTGCGTAGGTACGGCTGCGGGTCCACTCAGTAGAACTACGGAGAACGCATTCTCTGTCAATTCAGTAGTTTTTCCATCTCGCCAGATGGGCTCTACTCCATGATCCTTGTGCATAGGAGGACTACGCATGGACGCGGCACTGCTGTCGGTACTAACCCCGCTATCTGGAGTCGAACCTGGTCTGAAGCTTATGTGTCTCCTCGACTGTCGAAAGCGGGAGACTCTCACGAAGCAGGCACGCGCCGAGTTCCTGCTGGAAAATCGCAGTCGGACCGCCCGCCCAATATATCGCGCCCGAGAGACGCCTGCTATACTGCGGCGTTGGGAGCTGTGTGTGCAGCGTCTTACGTTCCGCCATAACATTATTAGACTGTCGATCGTCCGGTTTACGGAGGCCCAAGCGCAGCGATTCGCCAAGCGTTCGTTCGCACCGTTTTCTCACCGCGCCCGAGGAACGCGCGCCGCTGCGGTAGTGCTTGTCACGTCGGCGTTCATGCCGCGAAAGGAGGGAACAGGTGTTTATCGAACTTGATGGAAAACGGGTCTACTACGAGGTCCATGGCCCCGACAGGGGACCTGCAGTGCTTTTTACCCATGGTGTTGCCATGGATCATCGGACATTCGACGAACAGGTGTCGGCGCTCGCCGATCGCTACCGGGTGATCGTCTGGGACATGCCCGGTCACGGGCGCTCCGACCCGATCGACAGGCACAAACCGTTCTCGAACACGGCCGCGGAGATAACAGTCCGACTGCTCGACGAGGCCAGCGTCGACCGTGCCACGCTCGCGGGGCTTTCACTCGGAAGCCTCGTCAACCAGTACGTCCTGGCCAACGCCCCGGAGCGCGTCGCAGGGATGATTCACATCAGCGGCGGCTCGCTGTCCCCGGGCTACCCGCGCGTGCTCAAGATACTCATCCCGTTTGTGTCGTTCGGGATGGCACTCTACCCACAAGCAGCACTTAACAAGGCATTCGCAGATCACAAGGCGTTGACTGCATCGACCAGGCAGTACCTCAAGGAGACCATAGCGGCAACGGGCAAGCCAATGGTAACCCATCTGGTAAACGAAATGATCCGCGACATGGCTGCCGGGTTACCCGAGCCTCCGGACCGACCGACGCTTATTCTCTACGGAGACCATGACATCGGATTCATCCGACGAATGTCCGAAACATGGCACACCCGGCTTCCGGAGAGTCGCCTGGTCAGAGTCGACCAGGCGCACCACATCCTGAACCAGGACAACGCAGAGGCGTGCAACATGGCGATAGCGGAGTTTCTCGCAAACGCTGAAGTGTGGCAGGCAACGGAAGTCAGGAGGGAAGAATGAGACGAACAGAGTTGTGTTACATAGCTTCCGTGTGTCTGGTGTTCGCAGGCGCCGGAACTCTCGCGGCCGGCGACCTGTACGAGGACGTGCGGGGCGGATTCGCCGTGCCCACGCCTCCGGGATGGCAGCTCTCCCGGGAACAGGGATACGCGCGGTTCACCCGCGAAGGTGTGGACGCAGACGTCTTTATTGTTGCTGCTCCGGGCAGCGGCGAGGAGGTCAACGCGGCGGCGATTCAGCTGCTCATCGATCCGGAGATCGACGCTGAGTTTATCGCCCGCCCACTCCAGGCGAGTCAGATTCCGCTGCCGAGCGGCACCTGGACGCAGCGGATCTACCAGCGAGGCGAAATGCTTATCGCGGCGCTTTCCGTCGAGCGTGATGGAGTTACGTCCGTCGTTGTGACCGAGTCGACGCAGGCTGAGTTCATGAGGGCGGTCAACGGCGCGGTCAACGCTATCCTGATGGGCTTCGAGTTCCTGGAAGGTGATGAAGCACAGGTCGAGATACCACACATCAGGCACGACGTAACGTTCAATTCAGGTTCGATACAGCTCGCCGGCGTGCTGACACTGCCCGACGGTGCAGGTCCGCACCCCGCAGTCATCCTGATTAGTGGCAGCGGTGCTCAGGACCGCGACGGGCGCAACCCGGCACTCCCGCACTACCGTCCAATGCGCTGGATTGCCGACCACCTGGCCAGTCACGGCATCGCGACACTACGGTTCGATGAGCGTGGATTCGGCGAGTCGGGAGGAGTTCACGAGACCGCAACGACCGCGGATTTCGCCGACGACAACGAAGCGGCGTTTCGCTACCTGCGCAATCGTTCCGAGATTAGCGCAACGCGTATCGGGCTTCTCGGTCACAGCGAAGGAGGTCTGATTGCTGCGATGGTCGCCGCGCGGAACTTGGATGTAGCCTTTGTCGTCAATATGGCCGGCACCGCGCTCCCCTACTCAGAGGTCGTCGTACGGCAGGTCGAACTGATCGCGCGTGCATCGGGGCTCCCAGACGATGAAGTCGAGGTGATGCGTGAGCGACAGATCCGTGCGATGCGCCACGCCGAGGCGGGCGAGTGGGAGGATGTACGTGAGATCGTACGGCAGGGTACGCTTGAACAGATCGCCCGGCTTCCGGAAGCGCAGGCCGCAGCGATCGGCGACCCGAACGAGATTGCCCGGCGACAGGCCGACGCAGAGATTGCCGGAATGCAGACACCGTGGATGCAGTTCTTCATGTCGTACGACCCGCGTCCCGACTGGGAACAGATCACCGTACCGGTGCTCGCCGTTTTCGGAGGGCTGGACACGCAGGTAGACGAGGCGCAGAATCGGCCTCCGCTTGAGGCGGCGCTTCGGCGGGCAGGAAACCGTGACGTTACTTTCGCTACTGTCGAAACTGCGAACCACCTATTCCAGGAGGCGCGCACCGGTTCACCCGAAGAATACGTTACTCTCGGCCCCGGACTGCACGAGGAGTTCCTGGACATCGTGACCCGCTGGATCAGCGAGCGCTTCGTACGGTGAGAGTTGGACGGAACTGACATGAGAAAGAACACCCTCTTGCGAGCGACCGGACTCGTGGACGCTGGTCCCAGTGACTGCACTGTTTGTTCTCCAGCGGATGGCCGGGCGTTGGACGCCCGGCAGGCATTTCGGGCCGGGGTGTTAGCCGTCAGCCTGCTTCTATTCCTCCCCGTCAGGCGTCTCGTGTGATGAAACCGCCGCGCTACCGCAGACGCGACCGAACCAGTCTTGTATCACTGCGTTGAATGCGTCGGGCTCATCGAGGTTGACGTAGTGGCCCGCGCCGGGAACGTCTGCCACACGGGTGTCGGCGGCGCGTTCGAACGCGGCGAGTGTTGAACGCAGGTTCCGGTTAATCGCCCGGTCGTGTTCGCCGCGGATCAGCAGGAACGGCACTCCGGCGTTGGTGATTACCTCGAGATAGCTGTAGTTCCCGATGTTCATCTGCGCGTACTTCATTGCCGGTGGTGCTGCCGCGAGCATCATCTCGATTATCTGTTGTTGCGCCTCGGGTTTAGTGCTGCCCGCGCGACCCGCCATACTGCACAGACCATCAAACCCCTTGAGTCTGATGATCAGATCTTTGAGAACGGTGATCGCTCCGATCGCAAACGTTCCGAAGCGCAGCTCGGCGGTGGTACCGAATGTTGCCAGAGAGACCACGCGCTGCGGCTCATCCTGCAGGAGCTGATACCCTACGAGGCCTCCCATCGAGTTACCCACCCAGTGGACCGACCGGATCTCGAGCCGGTCCAGCAGCTGTGCTATGTCACGCGCCATCACTTCGAGCGAAAAGTCATCCCGGCCTGCGGGCTCCGGGCAACTTGACCCGCCGTGTCCACGCAAGGAAACGCGCAATACGCGGTAGTCACCCCGAAAGTAGGACTCCTGTTCAGCGAACTGGCGCATGTCGGCGGCCAGACCGTGGACGAACGCGACGACCGGTTTCGCCGGATCCCCCGAAAGACGGTACTCAAGCGTAACCGAACCGAGATCGATCTTGTCCCCTGTCATCATCGTTCCTCCGCAGCCGATTATGGTACCGAAATCCATCCTGTATCCAGACTCAAAGATGTCGACGGACCTACTTTGCCTTCGATTGTTACTGAAACCATGCGATCGCACCGCAGGAGACGACACCGGCGATCCAGACCCACCGCCCTGGACCCGAGCCGATCAGAATCGGCGGAAACGTGACAACATTCAGTACTATCGCGAGCGCCAGGCCCTGGACCGAGCTATCTTTCATTCTCGAACCCCGGTATCTTGGGCATGACGACTGTTGTGCTTCACGGTTTTTTCCGGCGCTCCCATTGGCAACTCCGATTCCGGGTCTCTTCTCGTTCGACGTTGGAGGATGCGTGTTGGTCCGGCGATAGCAGCCGTTATACTCAAGATCGTCCTTTCAGCGGGAGTTCTCGCTGGAGAGGAACAACGCGCCCTGTAGGAGAGGTGGAACCCATGAAATCCGACGAAAGGGGCATCAAGCCGAAGCGCGGAAAAGGAAAAAGAGTTATGACAGTAGTCGGAGTAACGCTCGCAGTGCTTGTTGTGTGCATGCTGATCGGCGCTTCCCTGCACGCGACGTATTTCTCGAACCGAATGAATAGAATCGAACCATACGGTCAGATGGTTGATGTGTATGATGGACGAATGCATGTCTACCGAATGGGAAGCGGCGAAGAGACTATCGTTCTGCTTCCCGGCATGGGAATCGGGCTGCCCTCAGCTGATTTTGGACCACTCATGCGTCGGCTCAGTGAGAAATATACTGTGGTCACCATTGAGTATTTCGGTGTCGGATTCAGTGACCAGACACAGCGAGCAAGAACCACCGAAAACTATGTGGACGAAATTCGCACAGCACTGAACGGCGCCGGGGTAGAGGCTCCCTACGTTCTGATGCCCCACTCTATATCGAGCGTATACAGCGAATACTATGCGTCGATGTACCCCGATGAAGTCCAGGCCATTATTTCTCTTGATGGAACCTCCACCGCTTATATTGGCGCCGATATGCCTGGTTTCGTCAGGTCATTACTTGGTATAGCCAAGTTTCAGCAAGCCATAGGATTCACTTCTGTTTTGGCGCAACTAGTGACCAACCGGGGGAAACTGCTCGCTGCCGGCTATACGGAGCAGGAAGTCAGTGACCTGCTCTATTACGCAGGCTTTTCCATGAACAACAACACATTGGACCAGATCGCGGGGTCCAGCCACTATATAAGAGATGCCAACGAGCTGCCCTATCCGGCGAACGTACCGTACTACAAGGTCATCTCCAGGAAAACGTATGAGACCAGGAACAACCAGATCACGATAACGCCGCAGGAATACCAGGAGCAGCACCTCGCCCGCATCGGTGACCACGCAAGACACGAGATTCTGGACGGAACACATTTCATATACTTGAACAATGTTGATCGTATCGCGGGAATCACAGATGAGTTCCTGTCAGAACGGCATTACTGACCCATGTAGACCGGCCCGAGCCCTGATAAACAGATACCACGCGATCGCACCGCAGGAGACGACACCGGCCGCCGCGGCCGCGATTGCCTGCAGGCTCCCCTGAGCCGAAAGCCGCATAAGGCTTCCCCAGGCGGTGGGGAACACACCGACAAGCCAGACCCACCGCCCTGGAAGCACACCGATCAGAATCGGCGGAAGCGTCAAGACATTCAGCACTTTCGCGAGCGCCAGACCCTGGACTTTGTTGCGCGCGAGGACGCCCATACCGAGAAACGCGATCGGCAGCAGAAATGCGTCGACGATGAGCGACACGGCGAAGACCACAGGATCACCGTGGACCAGGTTTCCGACTGTAACCAGAGGGCCTATCGCTAACACGTAGATCACAAACAGAGTGCGGCAACGCCGCAGAATGAACCAGCCCGGTCGTCCCGGGAGTGTGTGGAGGAACGGGAGTACGCCCTCGTCCTTCTCATCAAGAATAAGAAAAGCCCCGAGCATTCCGTACATCATTCCCGCCATGACGATTACCAGCGAGCGAAGATTGTCCATCCATGCGAGGACTGCCTCGGCGACGACCGCAGGAATGCTCGCGGCTACGGGGCTGCCAGGACCAAGAAGCCACGGCAACCCACGCCCCAGAAATGCGGCGGCGAGAAACGGCGCGAAGACGACGATCACGGTAATGGGGTCTCGCAAGAGCAGGAGAACGTCGGCGGAAAGTGTAGGGAATCGTCGTCGTCCGGGTACAGCCCGCGCGGGCCAGCCACCCCGCGCGGCCTGGGCCCGTCGCGGTTTGGGACCCGCGCCAAGTCGAACGAACGCGGATGCGGCAAGCCGGTACGCGACGACATTCCAGACCAACAGAAGTACAACTGCTGCAATGAACTCAAACACCGGCCGGGATTGTTCAAAGACCGACGTGATCAGAACCAGCGCGCCCCAGACCGGCGACAAAGCACCAATGGGCCCCACCGAGACACCGAAAACTTCGACCAGCGGGAACATGAGCGGCATCATAATGACCGTCGAGTAGATGAAGTAGTCGATCACGCGCGGAAACCACGAAGCCATGACGATTCCGAGACTCAGGAAAACCGGCACGGTGAGGATAAGGCCGACACCCAACCGCAGAAGCCCGGCGGCGTCCGGAGCAATGAAACCGAATAGCGCCGAAACGGCGGTCAGCAGGCCGACGACCAGTATCGCAAGCGCGAGGATCGCGAACGCTTT
>RECN01000109.1 GCA_007694005.1 Spirochaetaceae bacterium | reverse complement strand
GTACCGTCGACCTGCTCGAAGGCGTCTTCTTCGGTACGCCCGCCTGCGAAGAGGAACCCGGATAGAGATAGTAAGCCTATAAACGCAAAAATAAAAATCGCCATTCGCGATAGACGCTTCTGATTGTCCGACATAGTCATATTGCCTCTACTTTTTTAGTTCTACTTTTAATTGATAGATTTACACTTCGACTTGACGCTCGATTTCGCTGAGCATACTCTTCGAGCGTGACGAAACACCTTCGTACAGGTCTGCTACTCGGCGTCTCGGTCCTTATAGTCGTCATGGGTGGGTCTGTCGCAGTCGGACTTCTCCGAGAAAGATCGAACGTACGCGTGGCGCTCGTGGAACTATCTCCTGAGGAGCGAACCGGGGTCGAAGCTGTCATCGAACACCGGCAAGAAGGGGACTCACGTTCGACATACAGTGTTTCCAGTCTTGAGTCCACTGCAGCCCTCGCCGAGCTATTCTCCCGTCGTCGAACTCGGCCGGACATTGTGGTTTCACACTCAATTGCCGTCTCCGATCCAACACTGTACAACTCGCTCGAACCGGTCACCGCATTCGAACGGAGGTTTTCCGACCCGGCTGTTTCTTCGTTCACAATCGACTCCCATTCATACGCTATTCCACTTCTCTGGTCGCCTTTCGGACTGTATTACTCACAGCCTGTCTTTCGTCGCCTTGGTCTGCAACCGCCCGATACGTGGAGCGATTTTACGTCTACGATTGAAACACTGCGTGCTTCCGGCGTTACTCCGTTACTCTCAGCCTCAGAAAACTCGGCATTTCTATCAAATCTCGAGTCATACTTAAAGCACAACAACTTTCCTCCGAACCACGACAGGCTGGACGCTCGCGTCGACGCGCTCCTCGAACGGGGCATCCTCGGCAGCGCATCACCGCTCCTGTCCGAGCACGAACTCGCCGACCTCCTGCTCAGCGAGTCGGTCGGAATGGTCGCCGCGTCGATGCAACTGCAACGCCACGTCGACCGAAGCGAACGGCTCCGCATTACGTTCTCTCCGCTCCCGCTTCCGGGTACCGGCCGCCCGGCTACCGTCGCCCGGATCGTCGGTGCTGGAATTACTCCTGCCGGTTCGGCGAAACCGGCAGCCGTGGCCCTGCTCGACTATCTGTCCGCTGCGTCTACGCAGGAAATGATCGTGCAGCTCAGTGGGCCACGCATTACCTTTGCTGCAGTCAACCCTGCGGCTCGATATGCGAACGAAGAGGCCCGAACCGCCGCGCGGCTCCTCAGCATTTCGCAGCAGCTGATTCCCGAACGCCGGTAGCGTATTCGCCGGCGCGCTGATCCCTGCTTTCGGGTTTGCTGCAGTCGCCAGAGAACAGGACTCGCAGGAGGAAATGCAGTTTGATGCCAAACGAAACGTAACTCATGATATACCTCACTGAGGCGGCAACAAGCGGGCGTACTCAATCCTATCCCCAAGCCACGCGACTATTGGCATATCAAGCGTGCCGTTCTGGTATGTGTCGAGCATCACTCTATTGAACTGTTCCATACCACCTCGCGGTGCCGATACGGCCGGCACCGCCATGATCATCCAGTTTCCAGTAAAGGCCTCAGCGTCGGCTCCGACGCCTGCGCCAGGTTCTAGCACATTCTGTTCTGCGGTCCGTCCGTTCGAAGCGATCGGATACGCCAGGCGAATCGGACTACGCGTGCCATTAAACGAGTCGCTATAGTAACTGATATGCGGTAGACCATTAACAATATGAATATTCGTCCAGGTACCGACGGAGAAGTGCGCATCGACGATGACTGAATCAACTGTATCCCAGTTTACGCCGCTCACGCGCGCCATTTTGAGATCCGCCGAGGAAGAATCGTAGTACGCAAGATAAAGATCAGTACCGTCGTTCGTGATCGATACGTGCGTTCCCGCGAAACTTCCTTCGCTTTCGATTATGAGTTCCTGCCAGTCCGCCGGTGACGCATTCAGCTGACCCTGAGCGTTAACCGGATTTTCAATCCAGCGAAGTACAAGCGAAGAACTCTCTTCATTGAAATAGGCGATCGCCACCCGGTGGTCAGCGTCTGTCAGACTTCCCCGAACGGTCATATCAAAGAACCGACTCGAGCTACCCATGTCAGTTCCCGGTACAGTCATGAGCTGGTCAATAACCGCAGTATCGGCACCAATTCTACCGGTTATGTTGGTTTGATCGTTTCGATTGCCTGTTGCCCGAAACGCGGCAAACTTGATGTTACGCTGAGTTGCTTGCGCATCGTAGTACGCAAGGTATACTCGCGAAGCATCATTTGGCCCTTCGACATGCAGCCTCGGGTACAAGTACCGGTTCAGCTGGAGTCCCCCGTGAGATCTCAATCCGGCGATTCCGATCGTTGCCCCGTTCGGATTGTTGCCGAAGGCAGCCGCGTAGGTTCGATCGCGATTCACCGTCAGAAAGCCGGTCGAGGCATTGGGGTCTATGAAGGAATCTTCGACCGACGCAATCCAGAATGCGCCATCGGCATTGCGTGACATCGCAGTCTGGCGCTGATAATAGCGCCCGGTCAGCTGGCGATTCGTAGTGTCACCCGTAGTTCTCCATGAGTATCCGGTATTGTCATCAGTATAACTGAAAACAGGATTGTTTCCATTCATGACCATTGATGGGTAGTAGAAAGTCTGGTTGTTCACTGCTGGCAGTACACTCGTCAGATCCCACACGATAATATAGCGGTCGTCATTCCACTGCTGGGACCGCGGGTTAAAGGGAACCTGCTCACTGTTATCGGCACGATTGTTCAGGCTCGCCATCCCGTTCACGAAAGCAGTTATGTATCCCGATCCGGGCAGATCCTTGCGAAGATCCACATAGCGCCTGCCATTTCCGACAGGTCCCTCATCAAGAACAGTCATGATGGCTCCGTCTGGCTCGTCAATTACGCTATCCGAAAGCCGGAACTGAGCACCCGCGAGGTTAAAACCCTCGAGCCGAAATCCGTTTGTCTCATGGAAATCGAAAACATACGCACCTGTTGACGTTCGTAGCACCTGTTCACTCAAACCACCCTGGCTGAGCGGATTGGGATTGAACATGCGAGTGATATACGGGGCAATATCAACGCTATACGTGCTTGCCGGACCTGCCTGTTGTGTATCTTCTACGCCGAAGCTGATAGTTACGTCATGAGCAGCGACGGTATCGATCGCGGCTGTGTTGAGGGCAAAGAGCCAATTGAAGACGTGACCGTTCGCTTCCGTTATAGACTCACTGCCCGGCTCAGTCTCAAATCCCCACTCGCCTCCGGACGCAACATCCGAGACGTCTCCTTCGGTACTTACCATTCCACCTTCGCCCGCGTTCGCATTGGGATCCCATATAGCGATCTCGAAAGGGGCATCGCCATTATAACCGGGGACTGTGACCGTAAGAGAGTCTACTCGCTGATTGTCGTAAGCGCGACCGGTGAAGATAACACGCCCGCTCAAAACATCTCGGAAACCACCGTTGTAGTCCACCGCATTAGCAGCGTACTGCACGTGTCCGTGTCGAACCATCGAACTGCCACTGCCCGAGGTGACTATGTTCTCGAGATAATCGGCTACCGGTGCGAGTACTTTCAAGCTGTCTGTTGTTGAGACGGTATACCGTTGTCCGAAAGGGGACACCTCGATTGTTGGAGGAATGCTGTCTATGTTGTCAATGTTGAGCCGTACTTCTTGTGTCGTGAGCATGCCAAGACTGTCTACCACCGTTATACGGAATAATGCGGCGTTTAGATCGGATTGGTCGTCTTCAATCGTGTCCGGGATACTACTGAAATCGGTAATCTCGATGACTGAATTCTCACCGGAGTAGACGGTCTCCCATATACCACCGTCGTTGAACTCGATCACGAAGTCTAAAGGTTCATTTACTTGAGATTGATCTTGCGTCAAAACGTCAAACTGTAGTCGAAAATTGCGTACCGTAAAGTTAGTCGTTGTAAAGCCGCCGACATACTCTTCGCTATAGTTGACGTTACCGGCTCCAGTCAGATCCGTTCCGAGTTCGATCGCGTTAATTTCCGGACGGCGGTTCGCGACGAACGCCGCGTCGCTGTAGGCCGTATGATTCCCGCCGATATCACGAACTGCGTAGTGAATGTCGAACGGCCCGTCGGGAATTGTGTAACTGTCGAAGATGACGTACCACTCGTACGCACCAGCACTCAGCCGTATGTTCTCCCGTATTCCGTCCTGATCGCCTTTGCCGACCACACTATCGTCGCCTTCTTCGTTGAACCGATCGACAACCGCAAAATACGGTTCGGGGACAAGTAATCCCGTTCCGGTGGTAGAGCCTGTAGCCTCGAAAACGGCTCCGACCTCGTTTCTCGAAGCTCCGATCGCGGTGAAGTCGCTCGTGCCGATCTCCGCTATCGCATAGCGAGACCCATCGACTGCGTCGCCGGCGGCGACAAGGCCGGTCGGCGAGAGCCGGTCCACGTACGGATACGCGTCCCAGCGGAGGTCGAAGACTTGCGTGTCGCGGCGCGCCCATACGGTGACCGCGTCGACGCCGGATACGGTTCCGGTGTCGGTCGCCGTCCCCTGCAACACGTACTCGCTTCCAGAGACCTGAATGTAGTCGGTTCCCGTGACCTGTATGGTCTGAAGGAACGGGTCGAGCTCGCCTGCCGGTGGTCTGTTGTCAACCTGCAAGGTAAAGAATCGTTGCGAGCTGAACTGACCGTCGTCGGCCTCGATATTGAACGACCACAGTCCGGTGCTTCCGGGGCCGAAGTAATCAAGCGAATTCAACGGCAGATGGATGGTGTACTCTTCGCCCTCGACACCCGTCACCTCAGTTATCCAGTCGGGCTGTTGAATGATGTTGTTATTAATGAGGATGATGTTCTCGGTCAATCCGCCGCCACTCGCGCGGACCCGCAGAAAATCGATCTTGCTCGTATCCCTGACCGTTCCGGCGAGCTCGATCGGACCACCGACGGTGTCGCCGTTGTCGAAGTTCAGGTCCTCGATGCTCGGAACGTTCGGATCGATGGTAACAGTTATAATCTCGGTATTACCTGCTACTCCCGGGGCCGCACCATCTTTCGTATCTATAGCCCGAACCTGAATCCGAATGGTGCGGAGTTCGCCGTCGGGAGGATTGAACTCACCATACTTGTTGAGGTCGATCGACCAGTTGGCCCACGTTCCACCGGAGGTATTATCGTTTACCCGGTACCATTGCGTCGTGTCCGGATCGGCAATGACATTCGACAGCACCGGCTCCTCGCCGATCGGCCACCCTCCGTCGGGTTCCGGCCAGACATCGCCGGCGCCAGAGAATGTACCATCGTTGTTCATGTCGAAGGCTATTTCGACCCGATACACGGCGTCGTCGTCTTCGGCCGCACCGCTGACGCGTATGCGCCCGCCGACCGTCTCGCCGTCTCCGGGCTGTAGAATAATCGCCTCAGGGTTATCACCGGCCGGGTCGACGGTCAGATAGTAGTCGGTTGGGCCGGTTCCGACGCCGCCGATTTCGGTGACGTTCCCGGCCGGGTCGGTCGCGCGTATATATATCGGCAATTGCCAGATATTGCTGCCGGGAGCGGTCTCGGTAGCGTCGATGTCGTTTCCGAACTGGTCTATGTTCAGAAATATGTGTTCCCAGTTGAATCGATTCGTGAACTCGATCCAGTCGGCCGTATCGCTCTTGCCGATTTTATACTCGGTCGACACAATGCCGTTGTCGTCGGTCGAAGTCCCACGAAGCGTCACGCGACTGTTCACATTGACGCCGTTGTCGGGGGTGAGAACGCCGACCTGCGGCGGGGTGACATCGTAGGTAAACGCCCGGGTTATCGAGGTAGTTTTCCCAACCGTGTCGGCTGCTTCTATCGTCACGTTATGCAGTCCTTCGGTGAGCCCCGCGACTGGCAGTGTGACACTGTACTCAACGTCGCTGAAGTCAGCTCCTCCGGAACCGATGTCGGTAAGGTCGGCATCGACCCACGTGCCGGATCCGATACGCACGCGAACGGTGTCTATTCCCGAAGCGTCAGATGCCACTCCAACAACCAGCAGGTCCGTGTTCCAGAAGCTGTTGTTTACCGGTGTCGAGACTTCGAGCACCGGAGGTAGTGTATCTATTTTAAACGGAATAGGACCTGTCTCGGCGAAACTTTCAAGCGCTCCGAAATCGGGGTGCTCGGGCAAGATGTCCCGGGCGCGCACCTCGACCTCGTGGAAGCCGTCACCAAGGGCACTGTACGGAAAGGAGAAGGTCTCGGTCGTGCCGCCGCCGAGATCTATGTGTTCCCAGTTGCTCCACGGATCGCTGCGGTTCGGCCGGAAGCGGTATTCGATATAATCGACGCCGTCGTCATCGGTTATGGTCCCCGACACCGATCCAGTCGACTCGAAGAGTATATCGGCTGCGAGATTAGTGAACGAAATGACCGGTCTGTTCTGCGACTGGTCCACCTGAAACGAAACATCATGGAACGCGGAGTTGCCACCCCCGTCGACCGCCATAATTCGCACAGTCACATCCCAGACGCCGGAGTCGGGAGCGGTTTCTTCGGCCGCACCCGGCCAGGAGCCGCCAGGTTCGGTGAGCTGTGCGGTATCGAGGTCCATCTCCCACGCCGTAATATTCACAGCGGTGACGGTGTCTACTTCGATAAGCGACCCGTCGGCAGCCGAAACGATGTACGCGGCGACTTCGGTCACGTTGCTGTTCTCATCCTGGGTTGTTCCCGACAGCGTAATGGTCCTGTTCACTGTACTTCCCGCCGAAGGGCTAGTCACCGAAATCGACGGCGGCGTCGTATCGACGATAAAGGATCGGGTCTCGTCCTGAGTGCGTCCGTTGTTGTTCTCCGCTCGAACCCTGAACGTCACTTCTCCTTCGGGCAGCCCTGCCACTTCGACATAGGCGATCCAGACCCCCGTATCCGAGTCGAACGACGCAGTCGTCCAGTCACCTGAGTGCACCCGATAGCGGACTTCCGAAATTCCGACCGCGTCCGCGGCTTCGCCCGTAACGGTGAAGTCCGCGCTGTGACTGCTTCCGCCGAGCGGAGTGTCGATTGTCACTGTCGGTGGATTGACATCGAGCTTGAACTCGATCGGACCGCTCTCGAAGAAACCGGCAGCGAACCCGGCGGTGTCGCGAACACGAACTACTATTTCGTGGGATCCTTCGTCGAGACCACCGAGGGGGATCGAGAAGTTCTCGCTTGTGCCGCCGGACTTGTCGAGGCGGGTCCATTCACCGGTTGCGTTAAAGCGGTACTCGACGTACTCGACGCCGTCGTCGTCTGTAGCCGTTCCGGCAATGCTCGCGTCGGACAGGAAGATGCTGCTCCCGTCTAGTGCGAGATTGCTGAACGATACGGTCGGTGTGTCGGTCGACTGGTCGACAGTTATCGTGCGCTCGGCAACGGTCGCGTTCCCGGCGCCGTCGAACGCAGTCGCGCGAATCGTGTAGGACGCTCCATCGAGAAGATCGTCGACGCTGTTTACGTCGTACGACCATGAGAAACGTCCGACGTCGTCGTTTTCGAGTATGACCACATCCGACGCGTCGATCACCTCCACCGCAACACGGTCGACCGTATTGTCGTCGCCGGCGCTGCCGTGTACCGTAAAAATCCCGTTTACTACCGCCGCGTCCGCCGGCGCACTAAACGAGATCGTCGGCGGCGTTGTATCCACGCGTATCTCTCTGACGGCCGTACCCGACCGGGCGTTATCGGCGGTTGCCCTGACGTTCAGTCGCACCACACCTTCCGGACTACCGGCGGGTATATCGATGTCGTGATTCCAGGTCACACTCTCGCCGGGGGCAGGCGACTCGGGGTCAAACGTTACCGGCGCCCATTCGCCGGTCCAGTCGCCGGGCTGACCCCAACGGTAGGCGATCTCGGTTATAGTCGCGGTAGCGCTGTCGATATCCGCGGATCCGGATGCGCTGATCGGGGTTTCCCCGTTGAAGAAGGCGCCGGTCGACGGCGCATCTATCGAGACGGTCGGACTCGAGGTGCTGATCCGGAACGCAGGAGACTCAACCTCGACGGTCGAAAATGCCGTCTCTCCTTTGCGATCCTCGGCACGCATCTCGAAGGTTATGCCGGAGCCGTCCTGCAGAGAGGACAGATCAACCGTCCAGGAGTAGCTCGTCGGCCAGTTCTCGGTCCACTCGGCGATTGTCGTCCACTCGGTCTCACCCGGAAACCTGCGCTGAAGCAGCGCGAGCCCGTCAACATCCTGCACCGTTCCGGTCGCATCCATGCTACCCGAGCCGGTATACTGCGTGCTTCCGTCGGGAGCAGGTGACGAGAAGGTAATAATCGGGCTGTCGGTCGACTGGTCGATCTCGACTTCGCGCGAGACAACGGTATCGTTTCCCGCGCGGTCTCGCGCGACTATCCAGAGCGTGTACTCGGTCTCATCGGAGAAATCCTGCGTGTCTATAGACACGCTGTACGGCGACGATCCGAACGATGTGCCGTCCGGGTGCTCGTAGCTATCGACCGGAGGATCGGCCGACGGAAGTAACCACCACTTGACCGGATCGGACTGTTGCATCGCATTGTCGTCCGATACGACGACCGGGCCGACCTGAATAGTGCCGTTCACGAAATCGGTTCCGCCTATCTCGACCACCGGTGCCACCGAAAAACTGCTTATTTCGGGGGCTACGGTGTCGATTGTCACCGAGACGGTCCGTTCGCGGTCTTCGCCGCTGAAGCTGCGCGCAACAAGCGTCATATCGAACACGCCGTCGGTTCCCGCAAGGTCGACATCCGGATCGACATCGAAAGAAAAGGATAGCTCGGTCGCGCCGGCTCCCGCGAGGTCGCTGATTGTTGTCCCGTCATATCGCAGGCGAATGTACTCGAGCCCGACTGCCGGATCGGTCACCGCGCCGCTTACGGCAAACGTGCCGTTGCGGTAGGAGTTGTGTATCCCCGGATCAAGTGTAATTGTCGGAGGCCCGCTGTTTACCGCCAGATACACTCTGGATGCACCGCCGTCGTCCTTGCCGGCGACACCGGCATGACTGAGGCCGGTTCCGTTGATGTCTTCCACCCAGAACTCGACCTGGTACAGCCCGTCGCCGAGAAGCGCGTCGGCGGCGTCGCGGAGCGTCACACGGTAGTCATTGAACTGCGTCTGGGTACGCGAGTCTTCCGAATCGACAATCAACCAGTCAGTCCACGCGGTGAACTCGTCCGGATCGCTCGCGATTCGTCGCCGGAAGCGATACTGCAACGTGTTTATCTGTACGGCATCGTCGTCGGCCAGGTTGAGCCGAAGCTCCGTACTCGCCGAAATTACATTTTCGCTGTATACGACCGTTTCGCTATCTATGTTGGTGAACTCGATGGTCGGCAGATCGGAATCCTGGTCGACGGTCAACGCCCGGGTCTGAACCGCCGAGACGTTTCCTGCACGGTCGGTAGACCGGACCTCTACGGTTATGGCGACCGCGGGGTCGCCGACGGCGCTGAAAACCGTCGAATCGAATGAAAACGACCACGACGTCGTTCCGCTGTCGACCGGCTCCCACGGTGTATCGGTGATCGCGTCGCCGGTAATGCGGCGTTCAACGAGATCGACGATATAGTTGTCGCCGGCGTTTCCGCCGACCGTCACCTCGGAGTTAACGATTGAAGCCGAAGAAGGCGAAGCGAAGGTAACCGTCGGAGCCGCGTTGTCGACCGTTACCGCGACACTCGCGAAACCGGGTACAACGACATCTCCGCCGGACATCTGCGCGCGTGCCTCGACGGTAACCGTGCCATCGGCGAACTGACTGCTGTCGAAGCTATACTCCCAGTCGAACAGGCCTGCGCCGTCCGGCCCGGTTACCGATATGTCGCCGGCGCCAACCGATACGGAGTCAGCGCCACCTGCAGGGACCAGTGTCAGCGCGAGCGCGGGTTGGTCCCCGCTCTCGTGGCTCATTGTTCCCTGAATCTGAACTGACCCACCGGCGACGAAATCGTTCTGACCCGGATCGGATATCTGAACGACAGGAGCACCTTCTACAACCTGCACAACATAAGGTCCAAGAAGGCGCTGCTGCCCACCGACATCCTGGGACTGAATGCGCAACAGATAGTCCCCTCCCGGGTCGGACGGGACCGGGATGGAGAAGTCAACAACGTCGACTGGAGCTTCCCCATCGTTTCGGTTATCAACAACGGTCCAGCCAGATGGTTGATCCTCTGAGCGCAGCCACAATTGATAGCGGGGAAACCCGGTTTCAACCGCTTCGCGGTCGAATGTCGTCCCATAGATCCGTCCACCTTTTCCAACCGAGCCCATCAGAGGAGGATCATCAATATTAGCTGTAAACCAGAAATCCGCCGCTTCACCCGCCGGAGCATTATTAGGGTCCAGCGAGGGAAAGGTAAAGATGATCGCGGGGGCATCATTGTCGAGATTGAAGCTGAGTTCATCAGATTCTGTCTGCCGACCGGCCTTGTCGGTGGCGCGCAACTGAACCCATAACCTGCTCGTAGAGAAACTGAGCGTGTCAACTTCGTACGTCCAGTCGGCCCGTATGCGATTCCCGCTCGATGTGATCTGAAGTCTCGACGACGGAATCGTCCGCCATTCACCACGATTCAACTTAATCTCAACACGTTGTATACCCGTGTCGTCGGTAGCAAAGCCCTCGAATGTCACTGTATCGCGTAAAAATCCTCCCGACTCCGGCGAAAGAAGCCGTATTCGAGGTGGTTCTATATCAACATTATCCCCCAGCCCAACGTCAAATGGGTTCTGGCAGCTGAGGATCGCCATGAGAGTGGCAAGACTGATCACGGTGCGAACAAGGTTTGATCGCTTCATATTTTTATCCTACTTTTTTGACTACGACGCTTCTTATGCAATGTCGGCATATCCGCCGAAAAAAACAGTAGAATAATTAGTAGCGCGCAAATGTAAAAATATCCAGCGGTTCGACACAGCATAGTATTCAACATGCAAGAATCGAGCCATGACAATCTTGTGCGGTTGAAAAAGAGATATTGGAGTAATGTAGAGCCTGCTTATGCAGATCGCATCATGCACACCGCATGGATCATGCATTCTGCGATGTCGGTGTCCACCACCAGAGTGGTGGACACCCAAGGCGGGAAATCAGCCGAACATGGCGAGAAGGACGCCCGCGGCGACCGCGGAGCCAATGACGCCTGCGACGTTCGGTCCCATGGCGTGCATAAGCAGAAAGTTGCGGGGGTTACTTTCAAGGCCTACCTTATTGACGACCCGGGCCGCCATAGGAACGGCAGACACACCGGCTGCACCGATCAGGGGATTAATCGGATTTTTCGAAACCTTGTTCATGATCTGCGCGAGAATAAGACCGGTTGCGGTTCCAATCGAAAACGCTACCAGACCGAGTACGACGATGCCGAGTGTTTCGACTCGCAGAAAGTACGAGGCCTGTAGCTTGCTTCCGACGACAAGCCCCAGAAGGATCGTGACCGTGTCAATAAACGAACTTTTCAGCGTATTTGACAGGCGGTCAGCGACACCGGACTCCTTTACGATGTTGCCGAACATGAGTGCTCCGACAAGCGGTGTCGCGGTGGGCAGGAACGCGATACACAGACCGAGGACCACCAGCGGGAACAGAATACGCTCCAGTTTCGGGACCGGGCGCAGCTGCTTCATCACCATCTTGCGCTGTTCCGGAGTAGTCAGAGCACGCATGATTGGCGGTTGAATAATCGGGACAAGCGCCATGTAGCTGTATGCGGCGACAGCAATTGCTCCGACGAGATCGGGGCTCAGCTGGGAGGAGAGAAAGATCGCAGTCGGACCGTCCGCCCCACCGATAATACCTATCGACGCAGCATCCTGCACCGAGAAGTCGAAGCCCGCGTAGACGCTCAGAAGTATCGCACCCATGACGGTCGCGAAGATGCCGAACTGAGCTGCCGCACCGAGCAGGGCCGTCCGCGGATTTGCGATAAGCGGACCAAAGTCGGTCATTGCACCTACGCCCATAAAAATGAGGAGAGGAAATATCCCGGTGCTCAATCCGACCATGTCGATCATGCCAAGAAAGCCGTCCGGACCGGCTATGTCGGCGATGGGTATGTTTGCGAGGATACCACCAAAGCCTATGGGTAGAAGCAGCAGCGGCTCAAATCCCTTGCCTATGGCGAGGTAGATCAGAAGCAGACCGATGGCGATCATGACGAACTCGCCACCGCTCATGCTGACAATGCCGGTTGACTCCCAGAGTACCGTGATCGACTGAACAATACTCATGCGATCGACACCAGTACCTGATCTGCTTCGACGTTCTGTCCGTCCTTGACGTGCACGTCCGAGACCGAACCATCGGCATCAGCCTCAACCTTCATTTCCATCTTCATGCATTCCATTACAACGACTGACTGACCGGCTTTCACCGCGTCCCCGGGCTTAACGAGAACAGACAGGACCACACCGGGCATAGGTGCGGTCACATCCGTCGCCCCCTGGCTCGCAGCCACGGGTGTCGGATCAGCCTTCGCTGAAGTCGGCCGCGAGCCGGATGAACTCTGCGCTTCCCCGTGAGCCTCGGCCTTCCCGTCTGACACCTTCACTTCGAAGGTTTCGCCGCCGACGCTGACGGTGTAAAAGGCCGGCTCTCCCGCGCCCGCGTTCCCGGTAGCAGCGGTTGACGCCGCCCCGGTGCTCCGCTGTGCAGCAGGCCCTGCAGACGGTGCAGGAGTTTCCGAGCCGATCTTCCTGACCTGTACGGTCCCCTCGCCTTTCAGAAAGGCGATTCCGCGTTCCTTGCAGGTTGCCGCAATAAAGATGTTTTCTTCCGTGATCTCAAGACCGTTATCCTTGAGTGCCTTTTCGGCAGGGCCTCTGCCCTTCGATGCATCCTTATCGTTGAGAAGACGGGGGCTCTCGGTTGTCGGCTCGAGTTTCATCTGTTCGGCGGCGAGCTTCACGAGCTCCGGATCCGGCTCCGTAGGCGTTTTCCCGAAGTAACCAAGAAGCATCTTTCCGTAGCCGTCAGCAATCTTTTTCCAGGGACCGAGAACAACGTTGTTGAAGGCCTGCTGAAAGTAGAACTGCGATACCGGAGTAACCGATGTTGCAAACCCACCGCGCTCAACAACCTCCCGCATGGCTGCGATGACTTCGGGAAAACGATGCAGCACGTTGTGATCGCGCATCATCTGAGTATTTGCCGTCAGTGCGCCGCCGGGCATGGGAGAGAAGGGAATAAGCGGCTCTACCTTCATGGCTTCTGGCGGAAAGAAATAGTCTTTCATCGCATCCTTGAATATCTCTTCTGCCTCCATGACCTTCTTGATGTCAACGTCGAGCTCATACTCGGTATCACGCAAGGCGTGCCACATGGTGATGATATCGGGCTGCGAGGTGCCTCCGGACACCGGAGCCATGGAAAGGTCTATCCCGTCCACGCCCGCTTCGATGGCCGCACGATATGTTGCAATACCGGTACCGGCGGTATCATGAGTATGAAATCTGAGCGGTACGTCAGATGGAAGCATTTTTTTCGCCTGCAGCACCGTGTCGTAGACGATCTGGGGAACTGCAGTACCCGAAGCGTCCTTCAGCACCAGGGAGTGCATCGGTATCTCAGCATCGATAATCTGCTGTATCCTGTTCACGTAGAACTCTGCAGTATGCGCGCCCGTCAGTCCGGGCGGCAGGCCCATGAGCGTCACCGCTACTTCGTGCTTGAGCCCGGCGTCAGCGATACAGCGGCCGGAATAATCGAGGTTATCAATGTCGTTCAGAGCATCGAAGTTGCGAATAGTCGTAATACCGTGCTTCCTGAACAGCTCGGCGTGCATCTTGATGATGTCCGAGGGCTGGCTCTCGAGCCCGACCACGTTGATACCACGCGCAAGCGTCTGCAGGTTCGCATCCGGTCCTGCTACTGTCCGACAGGCATCCATCATTTCGAACGCATCTTCGTTACAATAAAAATACAGACTCTGAAATCGTGCTCCGCCACCAACCTCGAAGTGGGTCAGCCCGGCTTCCACCGCTGCCTCAAGAGCCGGCAAGAAGTCTTTTGTCTGTACCCGCGCGCCGAACACGGACTGAAAGCCGTCACGAAAGGCCGTGACCATAACGTTTATTTTCTTCATTTACGATTTCTCCTGCGATGATGGACACTGACTGCAGCAAGCGCAGCCTGGAGTTTTGAGCCGGACGCATCAGGGGCGGACGCCGACTTCGTGGCACCGGAACTGACAGTAGCTGATTCGGTTGCAGCCTGCTCCGGGAAATACTTCACAATGGCTGCAGTCAGAGACATAAAGACTACAAGCACGATGAGGAACATGAACACGACGCTCATACCGATTATCATGAGCTGCACACCTTGAGCGATCATCCAAACAGACTCCTGTCCTAAATGGGATGACCGTATTCTATCCGAAATACGCCTGGATTGAAGAGGCATATTCCCACTGGAGAGACAATTTCGGTGCTATACAGGCTAAGTTGTCCGGCTGCGGTCTCGAATCTATACCTGCGCGGCGGGATTCTGTACACTGGCGGCTGGAAGGTACCCGACGTATGGCACAGATCGACGCAAATTCTTTTTTTCTTGAACACGTGGAACGGGTCTCACAACCGCGTGTAATTACCCAGGATCTATTCCGGAAATACGGTGTCAAGCGCGGTCTCCGCAACGACGATGGCACTGGCGTTCTGGCCGGACTTACCGAAATCGGTGATGTCCACGGGTACATATTAGACGAGAATGAAAAGACGTCGGTTGAGGGACGACTGCGGTATCGTGGCGTCGATGTCCGCGACATCGTAAACGGTTTTACCAGCGAAGGGCGACTGGGTTTCGAGGAAGTCGTGTATCTTCTCCTGTTCGGCGAGCTGCCGAAGGCCGGAGAACTCGAGGACTTCCTTCAGGTTATCTCGGACAGGCGGGAGCCTCCGGAAGGTTTCTGGCAGGACATTGTCATGCGTTCACCGAGTCCCGATATCATGAACAAACTCGGCCGCGTGGTGCTCAGCGCGTACTCCTACGACGAGAATCCCGAGGATAACTCGATTGCAAACGTGCTCCGGCAATCAGTAGATCTGATTGCAAGATTCCCGGTCATGGTCGCATACGCCTTTCAGGCGAAACGCCACTACTTTAACAGCGACAGTCTGTATATACATGCTCCACAGGCCGGGCTGTCGACCGCGGAGAATCTGCTTCAGATGATCCGTCCGGATCAGAACTTTACCCGCCTCGAGGCCGAGATTCTTGACCTTGCGCTGGTGCTGCACGCTGAGCACGGAGGTGGTAACAACTCCGCGTTCACAGTGCACGTCGTTTCGAGTGCGGCGACCGACACCTATGCCGCAATTTCCGCAGCCGTCGGGTCGCTGAAAGGGTCGCGTCACGGAGGGGCCAACATACAGGTCACCCGCATGATGGATGACATCAAGGCGAACGTATCGAACTGGACAAGCGACAGCGAGGTCGCCTCATATATAGAGAAGATTCTGAAAAAAGAAGTCGGTGACCGCTCGGGGCTGGTTTATGGCATGGGACACGCGATCTACACGCTGAGCGATCCACGTGCCATTCTCCTGAAAGCAAAGGCGAGAGAGCTCGCACAAGAGACCGATCAGTTCGCCGAAGAGTTCGCTCTGTACGAAAAGATCGAACAGCTTACTCCCGACCTGTTTGCCCGGATCCGCAAGAATGACAAGACCATCAGCGCGAACGTTGACTTCTTCTCGGGACTTGTGTACCGAATGCTTGGCATCCCAAGCGAGCTGTTCACTCCAATTTTTGCGATATCACGCGTTTCCGGCTGGTGTGCCCATCGCCTCGAAGAGATCGCCGTCGGCAAGCGGATCATCCGGCCTGCGTACAAGAATGTTCTCGGTGGTCGACCCTACGTTTCCATGAAGAACCGATAGTCAGGCAGGAGTATCCCGGACACCCCGGCGCAATCCCATGGTTGCGATTACGGGGCCCACGATCTCTTTCACAAAGATCGCCATGAGAACGATGTTCACAGCCTGAAGCAGGCTTGCCGCTGCAAGCGGGGGCAGCTGTCCGAGTACGGCGCCTCCCTCGATCAGCAGAACGAGACCGAGCGCAACCCCCGCCTGCGGAACCAGACACCAGCCGATGTTACGACCTATGCCAGGCTGCACCCGGCCGACCACGGAACCGATTCGAACACCCCAGTATGCCCCGACAAGCCTGCTTACGATGTACACCGCACCGAACAGAAGCAGCGATCCACCAAGAAAAGCCTGAAGCTGGAACTTGGTTCCTGCCAGCACGAAAAACAGGGCATAGATGGGCGGGGTCAGTGGTTCGAGCGTACGGAGGACGATATCCGATCGTGTCGACAGGTTCACGAATGTCGCTCCCATTGCCATGTTGAGCAGCAGCGGGGAGAACCCGAACGAAACGCCTATGGCAGTACTCAGAAAAAGGAATCCGCTTGCCAGTATGATGGTTCCTGCGGCGGCGCGCCCCGGTTTACGCGTCGCGACATGAACAGCAAATCCGCCAACCATGCCTATGAGGACTGCGACACCGACATCCGATATTGCTGCAGTCAGAAGTGAGAACAGGCTTTCCCCGGACCCGACGCCAAACATAAGCGGAGCAAACTCGAACACGATTCCGAACAGTATAATCGCGAGGGCGTTGACCACCGCGATCACCCCGAACAGGTGCTCAACGAACGGACCACTCGCCCGCTCGCGCTGTACAAGGGCCACGGTCGTTCCCGGGGAGCTGGCACCGGCGATCACACCCATGAACACCGCAACGGCAGGATGGATCCCAACCACGAGCAGTGCGACACCGACTACGGTGCCGGTGACGAGCAGATGACCGGCGCTGATCATGAATACGGCCTTTCCGACTCTTCTGATCACATCCCTGCGCAGCGAGCCTCCGACCGTAAAGGCCAGGAACGCGAGTGCTACTTCGGTAAGGACCGCGAGATTCCTGGTCATGTCACTGCTGAGAATTCTGAAGGCGTAAGGCCCGATCAGAATACCCGCGATAATGAAGCCGGTGATCTCGGGAAGCTTGATGGACTCGGCAGCCTTGCCGAGTCCATACCCGACAATCAGCATGATACCGACAGCCCAGAGCGGGTTTGCACTGAATAGTTCCAGGGTGTTCACGATGCGTGATTATGCCAGAGAGAGCGAATCTCGTGCAAACCGTCAGGTCGTCATCGCGTGATCGGCCGCTTCGTCCGAGACCTGGTCAAAGAGTCGCACACTCGTCCACGGCTCATCCGGCCCCTGCCAGAACTCATGCTCCGGGGAAAGGCCGAGGGGCAGCAGGGCAACAGAACACAGGTAGAGGCTTCCGGTCGTTATGTAGCGTTCGCCGAGTGACGGCTGTTTCCCGTTCAGGCCGATGGTAAGAAAACCGTCGTGGCGCCAGTTCCCGGCAGCGGCGAGCGTCCGTACCATGACGGCGGTCAGGGCAGCACGGACGGACGCCGGGGAAACGGCATCCGGCAGCAGGCCGTGAAGCGCTGCGTACGCAAGGGCGTGAAAGGCCCCTGCACGATAGGTAAGGGACCGGCCGACAGGCGGAAAGCTCCCGTCGGGTGCAATCGAGCGCTCCTGTATGCCCGCGTACCGGGTCAGACGCTGCTCGACCAACGGAAGTGCCGCCGCCCATGCATCATCATCATGTCCTGCTGTTCTGAGAATTGTATGCAGCAGCGGATGAATCACGTAACTGTTGTACCAGTCTGCATGGAACTGCGGGCCGTCGCCGTACACACCGTCGCCGAGATACCACTGCTCGTGCTGACGAAGGCTGTAGTCGACGCGCATGCGATCCCAGGAACGCCCGAGTGTCGCGAGAGCCGCTTCGGTAACGCCGGAAAAGAGGAGCCAGTTGTTAAAATGAGGCTTTCGGTCGCGCAGGCTTTCGAGCCCCTGCGCGATGCGGGTGCGGTCTTCCGGCTCGAGCGGATCCCACAGCGCGGAGCGACCGTGAATGAGCGCGCTTGCGACGAATGCTGCGTCGACGATGGGCTGCTGTCCGCGGTCGAGCGAGAACCAGTCTGCGTGGCCAGGGTTGAAGCCCTTGCACAGCGCGGTCCGGGCCTGCGCAGACAGCCGTTCGCGAAGCGCCTTCTCGTCGGCGTCGCCGCCACTGCCGGCGAGCCAGGGCGCAATGCCAAGGAGCAGACGCCCGACTGCTTCAAGGTGGCTCGATGCGAGGCGGTTCGGGTCCGCATCAGGGTGATGGTCGGGACGAAGGGCTTCGTGAAGACAGCCCTTCGCGGCAGCTTCGAGCACCGGCGTAGCGAGGCGCTCGAGCACACGCAGCCAGCGCCCACGGGGTGAATCGGTTTTCAGTGTGGGGTCAGTCAACGGACAAGTCCTCCCCGGGTTCGAGTACGGCGACACGAACCCCCTGAGGCTCGAATCCCTCGGCTGTCTGTGCGAGCAGCGGGAATGTGCGGTAATGCATGGGTACAGCGACGGGTGCCCCGACAAGCTCGGCGGCGCGGGTCCCGAGTGCAGCGTCCATGGTGAACCTCCCTCCGATGGGGATCGCGACCACATCCGGCCGGTACAGTTCACCGTAGAGCTTCAGGTCGCCGAACAGGCCGGTATCACCGAGGTGATAGAAGGTCTTTCCTCCGAGGCGGATCACCAGACCACAGGGCATCCCCATGTACCGGCCCTCATACGAGCTCGAGTGAAACGCATGGGTAAAGCTGATGTGCGCGTCTCCGACGTGTATGGTGCCGCCGGGGTTTCCGGGTTCAAGCGTCTGGACTCCCTGCTCACCGAAAAAGTTACAGATCTCGAACGATGCGACCACGCAGGCTCCCGTTCGCTTCGCAATGGCAACCGTGTCACCGACGTGATCGGCGTGTCCGTGAGTCAACGCAATAACATCGGGCGTGAGGTCGTCGGGCGCAACAGTCGCAACGGGATTGCCGCTGAGAAACGGATCGATCAGCACCGTAAAACCATCTGCCGACAGCAAAAAGGCACTGTGGCCAAGAAATCGAATAGTCATATCCCAAGTATGCCACGGATTCCGGAAACTCGCACCCGACAGCGTGACCGGGTATACTTCCCGTGTCATGAACAGAATCGATAATGTTATTATTCTTGCCGGTGGTGCAGGCACCAGGCTCTGGCCCGCATCCACCCAGTCGCATCCGAAACAGTTTCTCGATCCCGGAACCGGAACGGTTCTGATCGAGGACACCATACTCCGCGCCCATGCACTGGATCCAAGACACGGTATAACCGTCGTGACGCATGCCGACCACGTTGCCCCGCTCGAGACAGCAATTGAAGGTTTACCGGAACACGTGCGAACACAGCTGTCCATAATCGCTGAACCCTCCGCACGCAACACGGCTCCGGCTATCGCCTGTGCGGTCGGCCATCTGGGAAAACACGATGATCTGCAGACGTTTCTGGTCATGCCTGCCGATCACATTGTCACACCCTTATCATCGTTTGTGAGGGATGTCGATCGTGCGGTGGCGATTGCGCAGGAAGGCTACATAGTCACCTTCGGTATTCACCCTCGCTCGGCCGAGACGGGATACGGCTATATAGAACAGGGGTCTGCCCTTCAGGAAGGCTACACGATCGCGTCGTTCAGGGAGAAACCCGACAGCAAGACCGCTGAGCAGTACGTGAACGCGGGGACATTCTTCTGGAACTCCGGCATGTTTGTATTCTCACGCATGACATTTACCGACGAACTGGCAACGCACGCGCCCGACATCCACACATCCCTGTGCACGGGGGCCACGACCACCGGAGGCGAGATACCACTGGTCCGACGTGCATCGAGGATCGTACCGGTGCACGCACCGGAGTCGGCACACGCGTACGCATCGCTGCCATCGATTTCTATAGACTATGCGGTCATGGAACGGGCACGTCATGCGGCTGTGGTTCCTGCCAGTTTCTCGTGGAACGACGTCGGCAGCTGGGACGAGATCGCCGCTCTGCGCGATGCCGAACGGGAGAACCGCCCGGGAAGCCCGCAGACAGTGACGATCGAATCCAATCGCAGCTTCGTGCTGTCGGACCTGCCTGTTGCAGTCTGTGGTCTGGACGATGTCATAGTTGTGGTGAAGAATGGAGCGGTACTCGTGTGTCGACGAGGCAAGTCCCAGCTCGTGAAGCAGGCAGCAGTCGCAATGAAGGACTCGGTAAAGGAAAAACCATGAGCGAATCGAACGCCCAACTTGCGGCAATCGTGTTTACCGATATAGTCGGATACTCAAGACTGATGGAAGAGGACGAGAGCCGTACGATCCGTCTTCTGAAGGAACATAACGGCATTGTTCTTCCGCTGATTGAGGAGCACGGTGGCGAGGTCGTGGACGCAATCGGGGACGGACTCTTTCTGCTGTTTCCAACCCTTCGTAACGCGATTCTGTGTTCCGTCGCTGTACAGCACACACTCGGGGCCCGCAATGAGCAGGCCCCGGAATCAGAACGATTTCAGCTTCGCATCGGCATACATCTCGGAGAAATCCTCCGCGAGGAAGGTCGGGCCTTCGGGAACGGCATCAACATAGCGGCACGTATTCAGCCATACGCACGCCCCGGTGGCGTATGTGTGACCGAGGATGTGTTCCGCCATGCGGCAAACGCCGTCCCGCACACATTCTCACCGATCGGAAAGAAGCCACTGAAGAACATCAGCCGGGAAATGACGCTGTACGAAGTAACGACGGGCTACGAGACAGATGCCCGGTCGGAAAAGGAACACGGTGAGTTCGACTCGATCAAGCAGCGCCTCCTGAAGGAGCGCGAAGCCCTGCTTCGGGCACGACGCAATCGGGATGGTGACGAGGACCTTTCCGGCATGGGGGAACGGCTCGGCAGCCAGATAGGGAACTCCGTGTTCTCGCTCGTGGAGCGGGTTATGGATACAGCCGTTAACAGCTGGGAAAAACTGCCGGAGGAGACAAAGGAAGCGGCCAAGGCGAAACTCCGCGCAGAACTCGACACGAGCCAATCAAAAGTCCGCATAGACCCACAACCCGACTCGCTATTCAAGGAAGTCGCCGGCGGCGGAAGTTCAGACCTTTCGTTCGGGATCCTTGCAGGAACGGCCTTCGGTATCGGGTATTTTGTATTCAGCCACGGATGGATGATCTATCCCTTCGTGCTGCTCGGTCTTCTCCCCACTGCCTCGGGACTGTTCAAGATGGTCAAACACATGATCGCACGGATCAAACGGCGCCGTGAGCGACCCGCACAGATCGAACGGGCCCTACTGCAGCTTGCGACCGACCTGAACGGTCGAATGACGGTGGTTCAAGCGGGATCGCGCCTGCACCTTCCGCTCGATGAGGTTCAGTCAACCCTCGACACCATGACGGCCAAGGGATACGTCGTGCAGACCTGCAGTCACGACGGTATAGTCGAATACCATTTTCCCTCGATCTGACGCCGGGGCGATAACTCCGCCCTATCGTTCCTGAAAGAGCTCGACGATTTCACCGTCGGGTCCCTTAAAGAACGAAATGCGCACCGGGTAGACAGGATCGCTCGGAATATCAACGTCTTTGGGTTCCTTCGTGACTTCGGCTCCGGCCGCGCGGGCACGCTCGGTGTACTCATCGCAGGAGTCGGTTCGAAGGGCCAGGTGCAGCATCGCAGCTTCGGAGTCCCAGGTCTCAGAAGGGCGCTCGAAGATCTCGATGTGGCCACCGGATCCGACTGACAGCATCGCCGCACGCGCCCCGGGGGTACCCCAGCTGACGGAGGTCTCAAATCCGAACACGCTCTGATAAAAATGCAGCGACCGGTCAAAGTTCCGGGTTCTGATCGCGACGTGGTGAAATCCCTGTATGTTCATGTGCGGTATAGTATCACAGATACCGATCCGTATAGGATTGCAGGTATGAACGCTTCGCAGTTCACCCGGGCAACACCTCACGTCATTATCTGGCTTGCGGTACAGACGTTCGTCGTGGTCGCCCTCGGGGTTCTTCTCGGTGGAGAAAGTCTTCGCTCAGTCGTGATGACTGCTTCACTCGCGATCATTGCGCTCCGCATGGCGGTGACGGTGCTCATGCTGCTCCCCCGCCCCATGCCTGCTTCCGAGGCGTTTGTGGTCGGGCTCTGGCTGCTCATTATTTACATTACCTTCGGTCTGCTCAGCCTTCGAAACCCGGAACCCTTCGGTGTATGGGGATGGATCGGGCTTGCGCTGTTTATCGAGGGAAGCTTTATCAATACCGTTTCGGAGTTTCAGCGACTGCGATTCAAGCGGAAGCCCGAGAACCGTGGGAAGCTCTACACTGGTGGACTGTTTTCCTTTGCGATGCACATTAACTACACCGGGGACATCGAATTGGCGATTGGCGCTGCGCTTATTGCGGGGCACTGGCTTGCCGGATTGATCCCGGTGGCAATGGCGGCCTTGTTCGTGTTCGTGCACATACCACGGCTCGATGCGCACCTGGCTCAGAAGTACGGACAGGATTTTCAGCGGTACCGGGAGTCCACCGCGAAGCTTATCCCCTGGATATACTGATTACCGGTTCTGAGCCATCCACGTGGCCGCAAAATCGACAAGCGGTCGTTGTCGCATAAGACGACACGCGGCCAGGCCGACTGAGCCGCTTCTAAAATCGTTACTGCCGGTCGTAGACCCGCTGCCGGTCGCAGACCTGCTGCCAGTCGCGGTCTTCTCGAACATAGACCTCTCGAACGCAGCGCCGATTTCTCCGAAGTCGTCGGACTCAAGATCGACGTCTTCGTAGGTGGTCCAGACACGCTCCCCGCCGACCCGAACAGGCGCGCCTTCGACTATCGTCGTTTTTCCCGGCCAGTCCGCCCGATACTCGGCAAGGTGCATGGAGGTATTGTGATTGTGTCCGACACCGAGCAGCAGAACCCAGCCGTCGTGATCGTAGATCCGGGCAAGCGGGCTGCGCTCACCGAAGGACCACGCGAGGCTGTGGTCATCGGTGATCCCGGCCGCAAGCGGACCCTCTGCGGCGAATGACCCGGCCGGGTGATTGCTTCGCAGCACGTCCTGACCGCTTCGAAACACCTCGGCCGTTACACCCATGCCGCGCGTCCGCGTGCGATCGGCTTCGTACGCCGGCATAGTATCGCGTATGGTCTGCCACCAGGACTCGGGAACCGGTGGGTTTTCCCATCGACCTGGATCAGAGAGATCCCCGGAATGCGTCGGCATGACGATGGTACCCGACTCACCGACAGCCGCCCGAAGCGCCTGTACCACCGCGTGTGGACCACCGCTCGTCCACCCGAGCGAGGACAGTGATGCGTGAACCAGCACAAGCATACCCCGGCTCAGACCGAGGCTCTGCAGGTCCGCTGTCAGCGTGTCCACGGTGTTGGGTCCTGCCTTCTGGGCGTCTATCGCTTCGCGTTCGGTCATGTAGTAAACCGCTTAACCTGTTTGTCGAAGGTCAACACCTGTACACCATTGATTCGATGTAACGCGATCAGCCAGCAGTCAATAATGTCCAATGCGCTGCGTCCGTATAGAGCCAGGGCTTCAAGAAGGCACGCTTTGTCCTCCGACTTCCACTGCTCGGGTCTAAAGAGGTCGTGTAAGGTGTCTGCGATTTCGGATCTCGGAACTTCGTACACTCGTGAGAGAACGTACACGAGCTCGGCTACGATCTCGATGCCCGTGATCCACGGCCGCCCGTGCTCGTCCGAAAGCAGACGAGAGGCTCTCTCCGAAAGCCTCTCGTCATCAGCCAGGAGAAATCGAAGAATGACGTTGGTGTCGATATACGTGCCTTCCTGCACGGCTGTTACCGTTTTTCCACATGTTCGATATGGTCAGCCCACGCATCCTGCTCACGCTTCCGTTTCTCGCTGCTGGAGTAGCGCGACAAAGCCCCGTGCAGGGACGCGGTCGATACATCTGACGGAATGACATCTTCCAGATCAGTTGTCTTCCGTACAGCCTCGACAACGAGCTGACTTATAGTCGTGCCCCGAAGCGCGGCAAGAACCGCTATCCTGTGTTTCAACTCTGCATCAATATCAACACTCAGTCGTACCCTGGCCATACGGAGAAACATAACGCTCCTCTTTTAATGTGTCAACGCATGTTATTATGTGTCATGTCACACGTAAAGCACTAAACTTGCGCCTGCCAAAGAATGCACGCCGTGGTACAATGCAGTCACAGCAAGGAGCGAGACATGGAAAAACGAACATACGGGAAACACACGGACAGATTGTCGATCGTCGGTTTCGGTGGCATTCTCGTCATGAACGAGACCTCCGAAGAAGCCGCACACAGAGTTGCCCTGGCGGTCGACCGCGGGGTGAACTACTTCGACGTAGCTCCGAGCTACGGAAACGCCGAAGACATGCTCGGGCCCGCGCTTGAGCCCTATCGCAAGGACGTTTTTCTCGCGTGTAAAACCAACATCCGCACCGCGGAGGCCGCCGAGACCGAGTTTAACGAGTCTCTCGCGAAACTGCGCACCGATCACTTTGACCTGTACCAGCTGCACGGTGTGCAGACACAGGAAGAGGTGGATGTGCTTCTGTCGGATGAGGGCACGCTCGAGTTCGTGCAGAAAATGCAGCGCGAGGGTAAGGTCAGGTACATCGGCTTTTCGGCCCATAACGAAGACGCGGCGATCCGGCTGCTCGATGCCTTTCCTTTCGACTCGGTACTTTTTCCGGTCAACTGGGGAACCTGGTACGGCGGTGAGTTCGGCCCGCGTCTTGTGGAAGCCGCACAGAAACGCGAGACGGCAGTCCTTGCGCTGAAGGCGCTCGCCTGGCGCCGCTGGGAAGAGGACGAAGAACGCCACTGGAACAAGACCTGGTACCGCCCGGTCGACACCGCCGAACAGGCAGAACGGTTTCTTCGTTTTACGCTTTCGCGACCGGTAACCTCAGCGGTGAGCCCCGGGCACATAGAACACTTTCAGTGGGCCTGCGACGCGGCAGACCGCTTTACCCCGCTTTCAGACGACGAGGAAGCAGAGCTTGCGGCCGAAGCGCGCGAGTTGAAGGCGCCGGTGTTCAGTAAAACGGTAACGTCGATTTAAGGCGACGCGCGCCCTACCACCAGAGGGCCTGGAAACCCAGGCCCGTGCTTCCGTACCAGCCCTCGGTCGGGTGCCAGCGCAGGGTACCCAATGCCGAGAGTGAAAACTGCTCGTTCGGAAAGGTCTGGTGTAGTTCCAGACCCGCGGAAGCCGGCCAGTCAGGACCCGGAGGCGCCCCGATCGGGCGCATGCGCACTGCCCCGGAGGCGGCAATGCTCGTAGCCCCGAGGTCGAGGACCGCCGCCACCCGCCCGTAGCCGAAGACCGGAATCGTCGAACCGAAACCCGCCTCGGGTGCGGCGACAACGGTATCAGCGGGTGCGACCGAAAGCTCCGGCGTGACCACAAGCGTAAGCGGCCCGATATGCGTCGCGATCGGCACGGCGACACCCGCTCCCGTCGCATTCTCAAAGAGATCAATCTCATTGATTTCCGACAGCGTCGCTCTGAGCACAAGTGATCCCGACGCGCCCGGCGTGTGGTACAGGGGTAGCGACCACGACGTTGAAAGATGGCCTCCCGAGCCCGCCGCAAGATCCTCTGGACCGCGAAGGATGCCTCCCGCGGCAAAGACTATCTCCTGACGATGACCGACCCCGAGGCGAAACGACGCCAGCATGGGGGCTGTAAACATGCCGCCTGAGCCGTGAGCAAACCCTGTCAGCGCGATCTGATTCGTGCCATTCGGGAAAGTTGCCGGAAGCGGCGAAAAGAGGGTCCCGGCGGCCGAACCGAATACAGGTCTGAGACGCCGGGAGATGCTGCTGTCAGCGGTCAGAGTGATTGTCTCGCGGGTTCCGTCCTCGGCGGTCAGCACAAAGCGGTACCTACCGTCCGGCACCGGACGGCCGCTCTGGTCCCGGCCGTCCCAGGCGAGCGTCGTCGACGCCTGCGAGAAAAAAACGGGAACAGGCCCCGCTACCTTGAGACCTGATGCATCGGTGACGTGGTACTCGCCACGCCCCGCTGCGGAGACGAAAACGCCTACCGAGCCGGAGCCGAGGCGGCCGGGGTCGTCGGGAGAGAAGTGCGTGGTACGCGGCGAAACCGACCGCACGCGGAATTCTGCGGGCTTGAGCGTGATCGAGAGGGTGGAGGTCCGGTTCTCCTGCACGACAACCGTCTGCTCCACAGGCTCATAGCCGAACGCACTGATATTGAGCGGGTACGTACCGACGCGCAGCTCCTGCGTGGTACCGGTCTGCAGCTGCCTGAACCCGGTTGTTACCCGGGCTTCCCGCGGCTGCACGTCTATCCTGAGCCTGCCGGTAATCTCCTGAAGCTCGAGCGAGACCTCCTGACGTGTCCCTGCCGTGTAGGAAACGATGACCTGCGCGGGCCTGTAGCCGTCGCGTTCGGTGTAGATCTGATAGCGCCCGGAGGGCAACTCAAGCCTCATCGGCGAACGGCCCTGGCGCCGCCCGTTCACAAACACCACAGCGCCGACCGGCGAAGTCCGTATCATAAGCCCGGGTCGAACGTCGTCAGGCGTGTCGGGTTCATCATCATCCTGAGAACTCTCCGACCGCCTTCCGGAAGATGCTGCCCGCGCTTCGCTTTCGAAGAGCGTACCCGAACCGGTCGCACAGCCGAACAGAAAGACAGACAGAAGCAGGAGCCACGGAACACGCATGAGGATTATTCTATCACGGCGGGGGGAATCATCCTGAAAGGCACGCCGGAAACCGAATCAGATCCCTGACTCGGCTCCCGGGCGTCAAACCTTCCTTACACCAGATCAAAGCGGTCGGCGTTCATGACCTTTGTCCACGCGGCGACAAAGTCCTGCACGAATTTCTCCTTCGCGTCGTCCTGGGCGTACACTTCGGCCACAGCACGCAGCTGCGAATTCGAGCCGAATACGAGATCGACCCTCGTGCCGGTCCACTTCACCTCACCGGTCTTCCGGTCCCGACCTTCAAACACATCAGCATCGTCGGTGCTCGGCATCCACTGTATACCCATATCGGTCATGTTGATGAAGAAATCGTTGGTCAGTGCACCGGGGGTGTTGGTAAACACTCCGTGCCGGCTGCCCTGGTAGTTTGCACCGAGAGCCCTCATGCCGCCGACAAGCACCGTCATTTCCGGTGCGCTGAGACCGAGAAGCTGTGCCTTGTCGACAAGCATCTCTTCGGGCGACACCGTGAACTTCGTACGGCTGTAGTTGCGGAAGCCGTCCGCTTCAGGCTTGAGCACGTCAAAGGATGCTGCGTCGGTCAGCTCGTCTGTGGTGTCGTTGCGGCCCGGCGCGAAGGGCACAGATACGGCAACTCCGGCATCCGTAGCGGCCTTCTCGACTGCGGCGACGCCTCCGAGCACGATCAGATCGGCTATGGAAACCTTTTTACCGAAGGATTCCTGAATCCCTGAAAGTACGCCGAGCACCTTCTGCAGCTGTTCGGGCTGATTGACCTCCCAGTTTTTCTGCGGCTCCAGGCGAATGCGGGCACCGTTCGCACCACCGCGCTTATCAGAGTCGCGGTAGGTCGAAGCGGACGACCACG
>RECN01000069.1 GCA_007694005.1 Spirochaetaceae bacterium | reverse complement strand
AGCAGCAGGTCAAGCGTGGTGCCCCGCTTCTGCACACGGTCGACGGCGGCCGCGAGCGAGGCATCATCATCTATCTCCAGTTTTTCGATGAACAGGTGTTCGGGATAGTCACGGGCGAGTGCCTGCAAGTCATGAGCCTCGCCGGGGTTGCGGCAGGTTGCAGTGACCAGGGCTCCGCGTCGCTCGACATACTCGCGGACAAGGGCGAGGCCAATCCCCCGATTGGCCCCGGTAATCAGTGTGTGTTGCTGTTTCATGGGGGAAAGATACGGCTTGTTCGAATCCGCTACAAGCGCCTCATCCAGCCCTCTACAATAGAGATGAGTTCACCGTCGAGCGTCTCGGCCGCCTGCCGCTTGTAGTCGCTCGTACCGGGCGCTCCCCGGCGCAGGATGTGACTGAGTTCGGGGATGATGTGTCCTTCGAACGGCGCGGTGACCAGTTCCCGCATGCGTTCGATGTCGTGCGGATCGACCTGTATGTCGTGGCCACCGGTTATCGCGAGAACCGGCACGGTGATCTTTGGCAGATCGTCTGCCGTATCGTAGGAAATAAACTCGCGCATCCATTTCGCGTTCAGTTTCACAACCAGCTGCACGCGCATTACCGCCTTGTCTGATGCCTGTATCTTCCGGAAGAGCTTCCGTTGTGTCTTTGCGGGGTCTATGCGAAGCGTTCGCACAAGCCAGCCCTGAAAGCCCTTCAGGTGCTTCACGACTTCCCGACCCTGCCATTCGAGGACGCTGCCTCCTGACTGTGCCGTTCCCGCGAGGAGCCCGACACCTGCTACCGGGGCGCCCGTCGCTGCCATGCGGGTCGCGATGAGCGCCCCTTCGCTGTGACCGATCACGACGACCCGCCTGTCGTCTACCTCCTGACGATCACACAGGGCCGTCAGGGCCGCGGTCGCATCGGCGACATTGTCGAAGAACCCTGTCTCGGGAAAGCTGCCTTCGCTCGCGCCGATCCCGCGTTTGTCGAAGCGAAGGGACGCGAAGCCGGCTTCTGCCAGACGCGCAGCAAGTTCGTTGTACACGTTCATAGCCATGCGTGCATGGTTCTCGTTGCGGTCGACTTCGCCGGATCCGACGACCAGCAGCGCCGCCGGGAATGGTCCGTCACCGGCCGGGAGGGAGAGGGTACCTGAGAGGGTGAGGCCATCACCCTGGAACCGCATGTCCTGTTCGGTCATATCTATGCTCCTTCAATTACCACGGCGCGGTTAAAGACGAACGAGTATACCACGGCCGCGAAGAGGCACGAATATCCGGCGTCCCCGCGCGGTGACAGTTTCATCGGGCTTTACAGACTGACACGGTCGGGTCATTCTGAACGCATGAATACGTTCAAGTGGGGTGTGCTCGGGGCGGCGAAGATCGCGCGGGAGAAGGTGATACCCGCTCTGCAGCAGAGCGAACTGTGCGAGGTTACCGCTATTGCATCGCGGGATGCAGCGCGTGCCCGCCGGACAGCCGACGAACTCGGCATCGAGCGCGCGTATGGTTCATACGAGGAACTGCTCGCTGATGAAACGATAGACGTGATCTACAATCCACTGCCGAACCACCTGCACGTGCCGTGGTCGATACGGGCGCTTGAGGCAGGCAAACATGTCCTGTGCGAGAAACCGGTCGCTATGAATGCAGGTGAGGTTACAGATCTGATACGCGCCCGCGACCGGAGCGGGAAGCAGATCGCCGAAGCGTTCATGGTTCGGCACCACCCGCAGTGGACGCGGGTTCTTGGTCTGATATCATCCGGAGCGATCGGGACGGTTACATCCTTCCACGGTCATTTCAGCTACATGAACACCGACGAGACCGACATTCGAAACAGTACGGATGCCGGGGGTGGGGCTCTCATGGACATCGGCTGCTATATGATACTGTTCGCCAGAATGGTGTTTCAAAGTGAGCCGGAGGCTGTCTACGGAGTCATGAATTCCGACACCAGCTACGGGATCGATCGTCTTACCAGTGCGCTGCTCTCGTTTCCCGCGGGGCACGCGACGCTGACCTGCGCCACGCAGCAGGCGCCGTATCAGAGCGTGCAGATACACGGTACCACCGGCCGGATTGAGGTGCAAATTCCCGTGAACACCCCGACCGATTCAGGAACGCGAATCGTAATCGACGACTGTAGTGCGCTCGATCGAAGCGGGCAGCGCAGCGAAGAGATCCCTGCTGCAAACCAGTTTACCCTGCAGGGAGACGCGTTTGTCCGCGCGATTTCTGCCGGGCTTTCCCCGATGACAAGTCTTGAGTATGCGCGAGCCAACATGGCGGTAATTGACGCCATTATGGAGAGCGCACACAGCGCTGCGCGGGTTACCCCAAAACGCTGACAGGACGTCTATCATGATCGGATTTTGGTCCCTGACGAGAGCGCCTCGACGCACCGCAGCGACGGTACTCATGCTCGGCACACTACTGTTGATGACCGCCTGTCAGAGCATGTTTTTGTACCACCCGTCCACAGAACGCGAAGAGGTTCTGTTGCGGACTGCTGCCCGCTACGGTCTTGAGCCATGGCCCGAGGCCGGTTCCGGGCGCATGGGGTGGCAGGGTCCGGCGGCCGATCGCCCGGAAGCGCGAATTCTTGTGATGCACGGTAACGCCGGGCACAGTCTGCACCGTCAATACTATGCGCGCGGGTTTGACTCCCGTTTTGTGGTGTACCTGTTAGAGTATCCCGGGTACGGGTCGCGTGAGGGGCGGCCGGGTGAAGAGGCCTTTATAGCAGCGGCGGCTGAGGCAGTCGAACGGTTGCTATCTGAGGATTCAGACCAACCAATATACGTTCTCGGAGAGTCCATCGGGTCCGGCGTTGCCACCCAGGTCGCGGCGCGCTACCACGATGCCGTTTCAGGTATTCTGCTTGTCACACCCTTCACGAATATCGCTGCGGTTGCCCGGGTACATTATCCCCGTTTTCTGGTCAACGCGATTCTGCGGGATCGTTTCGATAACGAGGCAGCACTCGCCGAATACGATGGTCCGGTCGGTTTCCTGCTTGCGGGGAGAGACGAGGTCGTCTCTACCGAGCTCGGCCGGGCGCTCTACGAGAGCTATGACGGGCCGAAGCGCCTCTGGGTGCAGGATGAAGCCGGGCATAACACGCTCGATTTCTCAGCGCGCTCAACGTGGTGGGAGGAAGCGAGCGAGTTTCTGCTGGGAGTACGTTGACATCCCGCCCCCTGACCGGGTACCACCGTCCGGATGGCACATTCGTCAGTAATCTCATCCTCTGAAGTAACCGGCTATCTTCCCGCCGAAACGAAGCGGAACTACAGGCTGCTCGTCGCTGAAGGCATACTCTTTACTGTGGGGCTCGTGTTCTTTGACCCGAACACGATCCTTCCCCTGCTCATGGAGCGGCTGACCGGCTCGGCGATCCTCATTGGCCTGGTAGGAGCGGTGCAGCCGCTTTCGAAAGGCTTCGTCCCGATTCTTGCAGGCAACTGGATATCCTCGATGCCTCGGAAGAAGCGCTTTCTTGTCGCTGCCATGTCCGCCGGGCGACTGCCGCTGTGGATACTTGCGTTTGCACTTATCTGGCTGCCCGAGAGTCCGGCGTGGATCTGGGCGACTCTGCTGCTGTCCGTGCAGATTCTGTTCTGGTTCGGAGATTCGGCCGGAGATCCTGCGTGGATGGACATGGTCGGGAAGTCCGTGCCGGACGGGCGCCGGGGCCGTTTCTTTGCAACACGGCAGGTCGTTGGAGGCTTACTGTCTGTTGTCGCCGGTGGGGTGGTGGCGGGCCTGCTCGGCTGGAGTGCGCTTCCGTTTCCGGCTAACTACGGAATCGTCGTGCTGATTGGTGCTTTGATCTATCTCGGGAACGTCTATACCTTCGTCGGCCTTGTCGAACGGCCGAGTGAGACATCGGCGCGGCTGCCGCTTTCGGTCCTTGTTCGTTCGCTGCCTCATTATCTGCGCGCGAACCCGGCGTTCTCGTTGACCATGATGGTGCTCGTGCTCTTCAACATGGCCAGGATAAGCCTCCCGTTCTATATCGTGTACGGTGGCCGGGAGTTTGGACTCGGCGAGGCGGCACTCGGGTTGTTCATTCCGCTGCAGGTCGTCGGACGAATCTGTGGCGCGCTGCTGTGGGGATACCTCGGAGACCGATACGGTCATCAGCGATCGATCAAGGCGGTTGCATTTGTGGCGGCCGTCCCTGCGACGATCGCTCTGGGAACGGGCCTTGTTGGCATCGGGTCAAGCGCAATCGTGTGGTTTTCGGTGCTCTTTTTTCTGCTGGGATTCGCACTCGAGGGAGCGCCTCCGTTCATCAACTATATGCTTTCCATTGTCCCGGAGCGGGAGCGCCCGCTGTACGCCGGTCTCATGGGAGTTGGGTATGTGCCCGCGGTGCTGGCTCCAGTTGCCGGGGGGCTGCTGATACAGTTCTGGACCTACACCGGGGTTTTCAGCCTGACGGTCGGGCTGACATTCGCCGGTTTTCTGTGTGCACTCTTTCTCCCGCGGGGCGGTGTTCGGTCTGCCTGAAGGTGTACACAATGCCGTTATCAAGATGCGCTGGACAAAGCAGCTGGCACCGTCTAAGAATTGCCGCGGCATGAATGCACACATTCGCTACCAGTTTGATCTGCACCCGACGGATGCTGATGTTGAAGAGGTCCGGGCGGGGCTGATTCAACACAACACGCCCTTTCTCGCACCGGTCAGACGAGACCGGATAGCCTGTTATGCATTCGAGGATGAGCGGCGTGTCGGGGGAATCGTTGCCGAGATCTGGGGGCACTGGTTACTCATCCGCTTCATGTGGGTACACGAAGACAGACGGGGATCGGGTGTCGGGAGCGCTTTGCTTGAACGCCTCGAGGATCATGCGCGCACCGAGGGCTGCCTCTCGGCGCTCGTGGACACCTTCAGTTTTCAGGCACAGCCGTTTTACGAGCGGCACGGGTACCGGTGCCGCATGGTACTCGAGAACTACCCCGTCGATACGACGCTGACCTATCTGGACAAGACGCTCTAGTTGCGCTTCTTCGCAGCGCGCTGGTGCTCCGCGATCTGCTTCCACTTGAGCTTCTCGTCCTGTGCCGCCCTGATGTCCTTTTTTCGTGCGAGGAAGGCGAGTTCGCGTTGAAGATCGAGATAGCGCTCGTAGCGCTCCATCGGAAGCTCACCGGTCGCAAGCGCCTCGGCAATCCTGCACCCCGGTTCTCCGTTGTGATTGCAGTCGCGAAAGCGGCACTCAACTGACAAGCTCTCAACGTCGGGAAAGGTCGCCTCGAGGCTGTCATGATCGGCCCACAACTGCAGCTCGCGCAGGCCGGGAACATCGGCAATGATCGGCCCGCCTGGGAGACGGTACAAGCGCTTGTCGGTCGTGGTGTGCCGGCCCTGACTGTCGCCCCGGCGCAATGCACCTTCGACTGCAGTCGGGTCAGCCCCACGTTCGCGTGCGAATGCGTTCAGCAGCGCTGACTTCCCGACGCCGCTCTTGCCGAGCATTCCCACTGTTTCGTCTCGCTTCGCCTCTTCGAGAAGGTCGCTCACCCCGGCGCCGCTGTGAGCGCTTACGAGGTGTACTGGCACGCCCGGTGCGTTCGCCTCGACGTCTCGAAGCGCCTGCTCCTGAGTCTCCGGGTCCGCTATGTCGGCCTTGTTCAGCACCACGAGCGGCCGCGCACCGGAGTTCCACGCGGTGGTGAGCGAGCGCTCAAGCAGGCCGATCGTGAACCCGCGACCTCCGTCAAGCGCGAAGATCAGCAGCAGCGCATCGACGTTCGCGACGATGACCTGTTCGAGCGTTTCGTCACCGGCTCCGTGCCGCGACACGGCGGTACGACGCGGCAGGATCCGCTGTATGCGACCGGAGTCGGGTTCAACGAGCACCCAGTCGCCTGCGGTCGGAAAGTCGGCGGGTCCCGCCGCCGCGAACTCAAAGGCGCCGGATACCTTCCCGCGCAGAACCCGCGCGTCCGGTGCGCATACAAGATCGTAGGAGTGGTGCACGTGCCGCACCACGCGTGCGGGCACGAGTGCTGATGCGTGTCTGTCCCCGCTTCCGTCGTCTGGCCGACAGCCGTTATCCAACGGGAACATCGCTGCATGCCCGGCTCGGGTCCATCCCCAATCGTCCATGTTACTCATACGTTTTCCTCATGAGGTTCTCAAGCGGGAAGGGCAGCCTCGAAAGCGGGCGTGCCGCGATCCCGAGGAGCATAGCCTCGTTATCATCACCTGCAATTCTGTTCGAACGAATGAAGCCGCATCGCTCGCATCGATGCAGAATGCTCCATTCACCGTTTGCCTGAACCCAGATTCCGATGGGTTCCATGACGGCGTGACAGCCGCTGCGTCGGTCGCCCGATTTCAGATCCACGTGCCGCGATCGCAGGCAGTACGGACAGTGGTTCCGGTTGGACGTCCCGGACTCCGCCGGTGCTATGGTTCGACCGCAATGGACACAGATAAAGCTCTCGCTTGCGTGTCGTATGCGTACGACATCTCTGGACATGGGGGTAGCCCTCATGTGTCACGAGTTGTGTGCTGGTATGGTGGATGTCCTGTTCGAAGGAGTTACGCAGTCCGTGTCCTGTGACCGGTATGCGCTGTGACTGAAAGGATTACTCGCAGAGGCGTGAGTCGACGTGTGCCCGACGGGCTATGCGACACGGCCCCGGAACAGGAGCATCCTGATTACAATAGCTGTCATGAAAGACCTCCTGTTTCGGTAAGATTTCTGGAGTGTATACCCGGCCGAATTATCTGGTCAAGATTG
>RECN01000161.1 GCA_007694005.1 Spirochaetaceae bacterium | reverse complement strand
ACCCGCGCCTGCGCTGCCCTGATCTGTTCGGATGCGCGTTCGAAGCGTCTGAACGCGGCGTCCCTTTCTGCGGTGACTTCGCTGCGTCGCAGCTCAAGATCGGCTGTGGTCTGCTCCACCGCGCGTGCGGCGGCTGTTTCCTGAAGGAGGCGCTGCTCCTGTCGCAGCCGTGCAGCTCCGCCGTCGAACACGGGAACCGACAGGCTGATACCCGCGGCAACGACCGGCCGCCGCGACGAGCCGTACAGATCCGTGAAACTCGCGGTAAAGTCGGCATCGGGTGCCCGCCCGACTTCGTATTGAGGTCGCACCGTCAAAAAGGCCTGGAGCTGTCCGGAGTCGGCGGCGCCTCCGAGAACTCGTGCGAGCTGTGCCCGCTCGAGAGCCGCCCTCTGCCGCTGCAGATCGATTGAATCTGCTGCTGTCGCTTCCTGCGCGGTGCGTAGTTCTGTCGCGAGACGCTCGAGGTCTTCACGTGGGACCCGATGTTCGCCCGGCTCGAGTGCCGATTCTGTCGGCACAGATCCTGTGAGCAGCGACAACTCCGTGTTCGCGGCGCGCAGAGCGACTTCGGTCGAAAAGACCTCATCTGCGCGCTCGTCGCGGCTGATCTCCGCATCGAGCAGCTCGTCAAAGCGTATGCTGCCCTGCTCGAAGCGAAGTTCGGCGCGTCTGACCTCCGCCTCGGCGCGCTCTAACCCGCGTGTAGCGAGCTCGTGTTCATCCGCAGCAGTCCCGAGCGCAAGCAGGGCCCTGAACACCGCGATAACAGTCTGGTTCTCCGCCGATATCAGCGATAGCCGTGCGTCCTGCAGACCGAGAAGCACATCCTGTTCGGCAGCGGGATAGAGCCGGGCGTCGATGAAGCGCCCGTTGACGAATACCGGCTGAAGCAGCGCGACACGCGCTTCGGCGGCCTGCTGCAGGGTGGCTTCCCCCTCCGAGGGGAGCACGAGCGTCGACACATTCTGCCCGGACAGCGAAAGGGTCGCACCGCTCGGGAGTGCCTGAGAAAGCGTCAGGGATCCGCCTCCGATAAGACCGGTCGTGTGTATCGCGGAAACGGCTCCCGACGGTACCGTATCGCCAAACTGTACCGCAAGGTTCCCCGGTGAGCCCGAGGGCGCGGAGAATCCGAGCTGCGGTGCAACTGATGCTCGTTGAAGCTCGTGCGCGAGTTCCGCTGCGCGAAGCGCCCTCCTGGCCTCTACCATGGCGGGAGCGGCCTCAAGCGCAGCCTCGATCGCCCCGGCGACTGCCAGGCCGTCTGCGAGGGCCGGCGCGGTTCCGAGACACAACAGAAGAACGGGTAGACACAATACATAGCGGGCACGCATGCCCAGAAGATAGCATGTGTCACCATCTGAGTCATGAAAACCGGTGCGGCTTCTGCAGACACGCTTGCAGCCTTCAGTCAAGCGGCCCTACTATAGGGGGCATCATGAAGAAAACGGTCCGAGTTCTGTTGATAGTTCCTGCGTCGCTGGTCCTGCTGTATGTCGCGGCGCTACCGTTTCAGGCCAGTCCTGCTGAGCCGGTCTGGTTCTTCGAGTCGCAGCCGGTCACGATCATTGCACATCGCGGTGCCTCAGGACACATGCCCGAGAATACGGTTTTGAGTTTCGACGCCGCCCTGGAGATGGGGGCACACGTGCTCGAGATGGATCTGCAGCTGACCTCGGATGATCAGGTGGTCGTCCTGCACGACGCCACGGTTAACCGCACAACCGACGGTTCAGGTCGCATTACCGAAATGACGCTCGCGCAGGTTCGGGAACTCGATGCAGCGTATACCTGGCAGGACGCGAACGGGAACAGACCGTTCCGGGACCGGGGTATCCGGGTGCCAACGCTCGAAGAGATCTTTGTCCGATACAGCGGTATTCCCCTGCTTATCGAGATGAAGACTGACTCGGATATCAGAATTGCCCGGGTTTTATCCGATTTGATCGACGAGTATCAGGTACACGACCGGGTTATGGTCGCAAGCTTCGACTCGGAGTATCTCGATGCGTTTCGCGCGCTGCAACCTGACATCCCGACAAACCTGGGGGTAAACGAGGCAGGAACGCTTTACGCGCTCCACTTTCTGGGTCTGCACCGCTGGTATCGACCGCGCGGGAACGCGCTACAGGTTCCACAACGTTTTTCGGGGCTGCCGGTATTGATTCCCACCTTCAGGCGTGCAGCCCGCCAGCGCGGACTCGATCTGCAGGTATGGACGATCAACTCCCTTGAAACCATGAACGAACTTCTGGACCTGGGTGTGGACGGCATCCTGACCGACTATCCCGACCGTGCGATGCAGGCTGTTGAGGCTTCGGGGCGGCTGTCCGACCCGGACTGAGTACATACTCTTTCGCTTGCAGGATTTGCGCAGGGGGTGCACCATACCGGCATGCGATACAAACTACTCGGAAACTGCGGACTGAAAGTCAGCGAGCTCTGCCTCGGTACGATGACCTTCGGTCGGGAGACAAGCAAGGAAGAGAGCTTCAGAATCCTTGATGCCTTTGCCGATGCCGGTGGTAATTTCATTGATACCGCGGACGTATACAGCCGCGGAACAAGCGAAAAGATCGTCGGCGACTGGCTGACCGGCCGCCGTCGCGAGGATTTCGTCATAGCGACCAAGGTGCGCTACCCTATGGGACACGGGCCGAACGATACCGGGCTCTCGCGGAAGCACATCATGGATGGGCTTGAAGCGAGTCTCGAGCGTCTCCAGATCGACGCCATCGATCTCTACCAGATTCATGGCTGGGATCCTCTGACCCCTATTGAATCCGTCATGCGCTGGCTCAATGACACGGTCCGGCAGGGAATGGTCCACTACCTCGGGGCGAGTAACTTCAGCGGGTACCAGCTTCAGAAAGCGACCGAAGTCTCGCGCTATCTTGGCTACGAGCGCTTTGAGTGCCTGCAGCCACAGTACAACCTGCTCGCGCGTGCAACCGAATGGGAGCTTCTTGAAGTCTGCCAGCAGGAGAATATCGGCGTGATCCCATGGAGCCCTCTGCGAGGCGGGTGGCTCAGTGGCAAGTTCCGCCGCGGTATGACGGCCCCGCCGGCCGACAGTCGAATTGCAACAGCAGAAAAACACGGCTGGGGCGAGCGATGGTCGAGCTACAACACCGAGTTCACCTGGCAGGTCCTCGACACTCTGCACGAGGTCGCCGAAGAGCTTGGAAAGGAACCGGCTCAGGTTGCCATCAACTGGCTGGTACAGAACGAAGTCGTAACGGCACCGATCATCGGTGTTCGCACCATCGAGCAGCTGCACTCGAACCTCGGTGCAATAGGGTGGGATCTGAGCGAAACCCAACTCCTGAAACTGAACGAGGCGAGTGTCCCCTTCGTGAGCTACCCCTATGACCGGGATGCGCAGTGGCAACGTGAGCGCGACTGACGGAAATCCCGCTTGTATCTGTATCCTGACACCGTCACAATAACGGCATGGGCGAGTCACGTATTTCGACATTCGAGTTTGCAACTGCCACTACAATCCGCTTTGGCGTCGGTCTCTCACGGTCGCCCGATGAGTATGCCCTGTTCCGTGGATTGCGGGTGTTCCTGCTGACGGGTTCGGATCCGTCCCGGTACGAGGCGACGATTCAGGCTGTCCGGGAAACGGCCACAGTCGTGACGATCGAACAGACCAGGGGGGAACCGGATACCGTAGAAATCATGCGCCTCGTCACCGAAGCGCGTGCAAGCGATGCCCAGGCTGTCATGAGCGTCGGGGGCGGAAGCGTAATCGACGCGGGGAAGGTCGTCGCCGCGCTCCTGACCAATCACGGAGCGCTCTTTGACTATCTGGAAGTAATAGGCTCGGGACAGCCCATTGTGCACGCCCCTGCTCCCTTTGCAGCAGTACCGACGACCGCGGGAACCGGGTCTGAAGTAACCCGCAATGCCGTCATCGGAAGTACGGAGCACGGAGTGAAAGTCAGCATGCGTTCGAAAGACATGCTGCCGGACCTGGCCCTGGTCGATCCCGGGCTCTGTCTGACGCTGCCTGAACGTGCCACGCTTCTTTCCGGTCTTGATGCCGCAACACAGCTTATCGAAGCGTATACGAGCAGGAAGGCTAACGTCATGACCGATGCCTTGTGCGTCGAGGGTCTGCACCACTTCTCGCGTGGATTCGAGTCCACAGTTGAGCACGCGCGGTCAGCACGTGGGGTCACCGGCGCAACAGAAGACGACATTGATGCCCGCTCGCGTATGTGTGTCGCCTCTCTTTTCAGCGGTCTTGCACTTGCGAACGCAGGGCTCGGTGCGGTACACGGGTTCGCCGGTCCGATCGGCGGTATGACAGGAGCACCACACGGTGCACTCTGTGCGGCGCTTCTCTCCGAGGTAAGCAGAATGAACATCGATCATGCGGATCAACACACACTACAGCGCTATCAACGGGTCGCAGAGATTATCTTTGGCGAAGACACCACATACCGGGATCTACCCGATTTACTGTATCACCGTGTGCAACAGCACGGGGTTGATCGTCTCAGTGATCTTGGACTCACACCCGACCGATACGCCGAAGCGGCGGAAAAGGCTCAGCGTGCCGGCAGCATGAAGGGTAATCCTGTGATCTTTTCGGACGAACAGCTGATTGATGTTCTGGAGCGTTCAGCATGAGCGTCGCGGTACTCGTCGTTGGAGAAAACAGCGTTCTGCAGAAAACCTGCGTCATCGGTGAACTGAACCGGGGCGAAGTCAATCGTATCGAGAACCAGACGGTTTCTGCCTCCGGAAAAGGCCTGAACGTAGCGGCTGTTCTTTCCGCCCTCGACGTGACGGCCGTGCTGTACGGATACGCGGGTGGCGAAAACGGGCGCCGGTTCACCGCTGAATGCAAAGAGACCGGTATTGACGCCCGCATCTCGGTAATTGCCGCAGAGACCCGGCAGTGCATGACGCTGATAGAACGGGATGGCACGACTACGGAAATTGTCGAGCCATCACCCGGCATTACACAGGCAGAATCCCGAGCGTTCCGCTCGGTCGTGTTGAGTGCTATTCCCGAGGTCTCGGTTGTCTGCATATCCGGTACCGCCGTCGGGAACGAGTCCGAAGATGCCTATGAATCCATGGTGATCGAGTGTCGGAAGCACGCCATTCCTGTCATTCTCGACGCGCATAAGGCGCATGGACTTCGGGCTCTGTCAGCAGGACCGGACATTCTGAAAGTGAACGCCCAGGAGCTCAGCGATATACACCGCAGCATTACCGGTTCGGGACCGTCTGCGGCATCGGAGAGCAGACAGGAGCGTCACGATATGGCGGCTCACATAATCGAAACATATGGTGTGGAGACCGTCATCGTCACCCGTGGCCGTCATGGTGCGGAAGCGTACTCGTCGCACGGCTGGGCGTCTGCTGCATCATCCATCACCAGGGTACAAAATCCGATAGGGTGCGGGGACGCGTTTACCGCTGCGGTCGCGCAGAGGGTCGCACTGTATGCCTCACCGGAGGACACGTCGCCACCATTGGCTGGTCTCCTGCGCCACGGCGTCACGATTGCAACGGCCCACGGGCTCAGCATGAAGCCCGGCCACCTCGACGTCAGCAGAATATCGGAGGTTGCCGGAACGCTGGTGGTTTCCGGTTCCGAGAGTGGTTGAGCGCCAGGCGCGTACTTACCGTCCCTTCGGTGAAAGGGTGCGCCCCTTCCATGAGACGGGAATTCGGAAGACCGTCATACAGGTCACAAAACTGTAAAAGACCATCGCGAAGAGAATGTTCGGCAGCAGCCACTTCCAGTACGATGCACCGGGCGTGTTCAGTGTTCCGGCAACGACGCCAAGGATGAACATGCTCACAAAGCTTCCGAGTGCCGGCAAGGCTATGGCCGCGAGTAACGCGGCAAACGGGAGAACGAGCGTGCTGACAAACAGATATCCCATAACCAGTGCGTAACTCGCCATGGTCTTGAAGTCGGGAGCAAAAAATCCCCCGCTGTTCCAGCGCAGGTTCTGTCGGAACAGGGTCCGCATATCAGCCTCGGGGGCCGGAATGACCCGCGCGCCACGCCGCCGGATTGCCTGTATATCCCACTTGCCGCTGTCCCGTATCTGCGCGATGAGCTGTGCATCTTCGGTGACCGAGTAGCGCAGGCCTTCAAAGCCACCTGCGTCCCGCAAAGCCTCGCGTCGAACCGCCATGTTATTCCCGAACCCACCGGCGGGCGCCTTCAGGCCGGCAGCCGCGGCGGTATACTGGAATCGAAACAGCTGGTCGAACGCCTGAAAGTGGTCAAGCCAGCGGGTGCCCCGGTCGAGTCCTTTTACACCCGGAATGACCGGTCCGAATACCAGACCGACGTGGGCATTGCGAAACGGGCGACTCATCGTTCGCACCCACGCCACCGGGACAAGACAGTCGGCATCCGTCATAAGAAGGAGATCCCCGGTCGCCGCCGCAACACCTGCGGCGAGCGCACGCTGCTTCGGGTTCTGCAGCTCCGGTTCATCGGTGAGCGTAACGATCTGCACACGCGAGGGAAAGCGCTGCTGGAACGACTCCATGATCTCAGCGGTGCGATCCCCTGAACGGTCATTGACCAGAACAAGCTCAAAGCGGTCGGTGTTCTGCCGCTCAAGACTTTCGAGCAGCCTCGGTAAGAGCTGCTCTTCGTCTCGTGCGGGGACGACAACGCTGATCCTGCCACGCTCCACCTCCGCCTCGAACTCGACCAGGCCCGTCTCGCGAAGAAATGAAGCGACAGCACCAAAAACGATCACTATGTGAACCGCAACAATCGCGAAAGCCAGAATGACAAGTACCGGTGTTAGCATAGCGTCCTCATGTTC